>NZ_JBCNAD010000039.1:0-62910 GCF_050477905.1 Neobacillus pocheonensis
CCTTCCGCTCCAATCAACGAGCTTAGAAATCAGCAATGTTCTTTAACATAGCTTATAGAAAAATAAAAGCTTTTTGGAGGGAAGATTTGTGTACCATTACCAACAGCCCATTCGTAACGGACATTCTAAAATTGGGGGATCTTTAATTAAAGTGAATGGGGAAGGAGAATTAGCGGTACAACCGGACACCGCTTCCGTTAACTTAGGGGTTATAACTGAAAAGAAGGAATTAATCGCAGCCCAGCAGCAAAATTCTCAAGAATCCTCCAAAGTAATAGATTCTTTAGTATCGCTTGGAATCAGCAAAGATCATATCCAAACCTTCGATTACCGGATTGAGTCAGATTATGATTACGAACAGGGAAAACAAATATTTCGCGGTTACAAAATCACCCATATTCTGCAGGCGAAAATAGACGATCTATCAATTATTGGAAAAGTAGTGGATACAGCTGTTCAAAACGGAGTGAATTCTGTTTCAAATGTCCAATTTAAAGTAAAAAACAAGGATGCCTATTATCAGCAAGCTCTAAAGCTTGCACTTTCCAATGCCCTTCAAAAGGCGATTACGATTGCAGGTTCATTGAATGTGACATTAATACAGACTCCTAGCTTAGTCGTTGAGGGAGGGCCAACAATCCAACCTTATTTATATCAGGCCGAAGCCATGGTTAAAGGGATTGCCTCCACACAGATTGAACCGGGACAAATTATTGTAAAGGCCAGTGTATTGGCCGAATTTCATTACTTCTAAAAAAAAGGATTGGACCATAGCTAAATGGTTCAATCCTTTTTTTAAATGGAATTATTTAATATCGTACTTCTTTGCCCAATTATATAACTGCATTTCGGTAACAGGGCCGTTGTAGTGTTCTCTAATTACACCTTGTTGATCAATAACAAAGGTTTCTGGCTGTCCTGTTACATTATATAGTTTAGAAATTTTCGCATTATAATCAAATAAGTAGGTCATGCCTTCTTGATTTTTTTTTGTAACTTTATTGATTCTATCGATGGTTTCTCCGCGGTTTATCATAAGTAAAGGATATTTACTGCCATAGTCTTTTTGAAAGGCTGCAAGTTCAGGGAACTCTTCTTTACAAGGTGCACACCAGCTAGCAAAATAATTCAAAATCACTACTTTACCTTTATAATTAGTTAGCTTCGTTTTGCTTCCATCCAAATTTGGCAGTTCAAAATTATAAGCCTTATCACCAACATCTGTATGTTTGCCCTTCGTTACTAAACTATACCCAAAAAAGCCAAACATCCCAATGATTAGAATCATGACGAGCAATTTGCCAACTCGCTTGTTCATCAGACTTCCTCCTGACGCAATCCAACATATTATTTATCAAGCTGTTTTAAGAATTCAATTTCTTTCTTAAGTTTGTTATGTCTTTTTCCAAGAATGAACATATAACTAAAAATGACAACCCAAGCAACAGAATAAGCACCTAACATATATTCATAATTCATGATCAATTCCTCCTATTTATCCAATGCTTCTCTTAATTTTTCTTTATAACGGTCTACTTTAAGTTTCATATTTTCAAAAGAAACGCCCTTATGAAGAAGATAAGAATAAAGAATAGTGAATGCCGTAATCGTAACAAGAAGGGCAACTAACATGGTATCCTCAATACCGCCGCCTTTTTGTGATGGGCCTTCCCCAAACACAATTGGGTGGAATTTTGTTTGCCACCAGCGAATCGCAAAGAATACAATCGGAACATCTGCAAACCCAATGATTCCAAAAACAGCAGCCAAACGAGCTTTTTTATCCCAAACACCATCCATTTGACGAATCATAATGTAGGCTACAAAGATAAAGAAAAGGATTAACGTGGTAATTAAACGTGGTTCCCAAACCCACCAAGTATTCCATGCCGATCTTGCCCAAATCGGTCCAGTTGTTAAAACAATGATGGTGAATACTACGCCGATTTCTGCTGAAACATAGGCATAAGTATCATAAATTCTTTTCCTTTTAATTAAAAACAAAATACTAAATACGAAGGTGACAAAAAAGGCTAGAAAGGCCAACCATGCTGAACTCACATGGAAATAAAAGATTTTTTGTGCAGCGCGCATGGTTGATTCTTCGGCCGCAAATATAAAGATAAAATAAAGTGAAACTAGCATGGAAATGACTGATGCACCAAACAAAATTTTTGATAGATTTACTCCTCTTGTTTCAGTCAGTGAAGACCCGGGAAGCACCGCTTTCTCTCGTTCGAGATTCATACTCATAACCTAAACCTCCAGCACATAATCAATTAATAAGAAACAAACCACAAAGAAAATGACATCGTACGCGGAAACCAATTGAATCCATGCGATTGCGCTCGAAAGCTTTTCCATATTGGTTAAAATAATTTTCGTTGCCTGAACAACACCAATTAGAATTGGAGTTGTAATGGGGAATAACAATAACGGCAATAGCATTTCGCTGCTTTTTGAATTGGCAGCGAGTGCGGCTAAAAATGTCCCAATGGCGATAAATCCAAAGCTGCCTAAGAATATGACTAAAATAAAATAGGGAAAACTACCTAGAAATTTAAAATCAAATAATAGAAATAAAAACGGAATGGATACGAGTTCCACAGCCAGGATCATGGCGAAGTTTGCCAGAAACTTACCAAAATATATACTTGCTGCTTCCATCGGGGCAACCAATAGGCCCTGCATCGTATCATTCCGCTGTTCCGATATGAATGATCGATTTAGTCCTAGAATCCCAGAAAACACGATAATGACCCAAATAACACCTGGAATAACAGCCTTTGTTGTGTTATTTGCTGGGTCAAAAGCAAAACTGAAAACAACAATCACAAGTCCAGCAAAAATAATTTGTGTAACTAAAATTTGTTTCGTTTTCAGTTCTGAATATAAATCCTTTTTAGCGAGCAGGAGAGCTGTACGAAATATATTCATGACACACCCTCCACCTGCAGTTCATATTTTTCGGAAACAAAGTCTAAGTTATGGTTCTCAACTTTAAAATCATCAACGATTTTTCCGTTTTTAACAATGATTATGCGGTCACAAATTTCTGCTGCCTGCTTGAAATCATGGGTTACCATTAATGTGGTAGCTCCCTTTTCTTTCATGGAAAGAATAACATTATTTAAAATGGATATAGCCCCTTGATCCAGACCAGTATGTGGCTCATCTAAGAGCAGAACCTCTGGATCATGGACAATGGCTCGGGCAATCGCAATTCTTTGGATCATTCCACGAGAAAAGTTCTTAACCGGTTCATTCAAGAAAAAGGATAGCCCAACATCCTTCACAAGTTTTATTGCTCGCTGTTCAACTTCCTTAACGCCATATACCTTTCCGAAAAAAACAAGATTTTCCAATGGAGAGTAATGCTCATAAAGCAAACTGGAGTGGGGTAAATAACCTAATATTTTTTTAATTTCGATATGGTTCTTTTTTAGCTCCAAACCATTGATTTTCACCATACCTGATGTGGGTTTAATTAGCGTTGCCAGTACCTTGAGTAAGGTGCTTTTACCTGCCCCATTAGGCCCTAGGATGGCTACCGTTTCCCCTTTTTTCACCTGGAGGTCTACACCACGTAAGATCAGCTTATTATCAGCTTGCTTCGTCAGTTTCTTTATTTCTATCATTTGCGCTCCCTCCCCCCAGCTGCTAATCTATGAAATGCCGTAAATTTAACTTCACTTGAACTAAATGCTGTTTATATGCATCCAGCTTTGCATGGTATTCTGCCTCCGACAGCTTCCCATCACCAAACGTTTCTTCGAGTTCAATAATTTTATCCAAAATTGCTTTTTGCTTTGCCATTAATTGTTTAAAAGCTGCTTCTTCCTTATCTGCACCCAGTCTTTCTTCTTCCAATCTTGCTTTTCTTTTAAAATAGGCAAAATAGGCAATACCCGCCACGATGATGGCCAATATAATAATTAGAAACACATGCGGATTAAAACGATGTAATGGCGATTGTGCCCACATTCTAAGATGTCCTGGATTATGAAAAGCCGGTGCTGTATGGGTTACGCTACTATTTTTTGTATTATCACTAGTAGTACCCGTTCCTTTAGTCTCACTTGCTGGAGGCTGCTTATCTTTATCATAAACTAATGTGAAGGTCTGATTTTCGGCCAACCCTTCAATGGTGTATCCATAGTACTTCTGGTCATCGAATGGGAATAACCCTTGACTTGTTGCTTCTGCACCTTTGACTTCAATGCTGCCCATTCCTTCAGGAACAAGAATTTGCATAGATTGCACTTTATAGTCAACTGTAATATTAATTTCCTTACCCTTTGGCATTCGATAGCTGTATGGCAGCACCTGTGTTTGATTACCTGGGATCGGAGTAGTGGTTATAAAGCCCTTGTCTACCTGTTTAAAAGCAATTTGATTATCTAAAAAGTTTAGATCCTTTGCTCCTTCTGGCAGAGTTACCTTTAGGACTGCTTCACCAGAACCATCACCTTTATATTCTTGCGCTGCTGTATTTGAGTAATTAACCATATTCATCATATTGGTTGACCCATCTTCTGCTGGGCTAACAACCAGATAATGCATATCTACCGATATCTTTGAATTAATTGCTGCTAATCCGTTTAAGGGGATTAGCAGCATCAGTCCAAGGAGGAGAATGGTGATTTTCTTAATCACTTTCCTTCCCCCTTTTTTTGCTGATAGTTTTTCATTTGAGCCTCGATTTCCTTTTCCACTTCAGCCATCAAATCATTATCAATTCGTGTTTCCGTTACTTGTTCTTCTTCTTTTAAAATGTTAGCAACTTCTACTTCATACTGTTTCCTTAAATTTTTATAATCAGCGTGAGAGATTTTATCCATTTTGTATTCAAACTCGAGTTCATTTAAGGTGGTTAGAAGTGCTTCCTTAGTCGAACCTAAATCCTGACTCTTCGCACCAGCCTGTATATAAGTATCCCACTTAAAATATGGTGATAATATTAAAAATAGACAAGTAAGCGCTAAGGCAGCTGTAAAAATCATCGAAATGATTGAGATATCGTGCATTTTGTTCACATCCTAAAGATACTTTTTGCGTTCTTCATCGATCATGGAGGATAGAATTTCTTCCTCTACTTCATCCTCTGTGCTTTGCATTAAAACGGCTGGTTCATCTGTCCTTTTTTTCTTGACCCATTTAAGTATGAGAATAAATACTGCGATAGCAGCAATTCCAAGTACTACAAAAGGAAGGACCCATGCTGTTAAGCTAAAACCGCTTTTCTCAGGTGAAGTCAGGATTTCCTCACCATAAATATTGACGTAATATTTACGGATTTTATCCTTATCCCAGCCTTTATTCATCATCCCAACTAGATCTTTTTTGAACTCTGTAGTTAAACTGCAAGTATTGGGATCACATTCAAAATGGTCTTGACCACAGCCGCATGTACAGGCAAATTGCTCTGCAACAGCTTTAAATTCAGCAGACTTATAGTCGATTTGCTTTGCTTCAACACGAAAAAATGAACCTTGAAAGATAAACGCAATGATGAGGAGCCCTAGATAAATTTTGTTTTTCACGTTAAGACACCTCTCTACGTACTCCTGTGTATCTCGGAGTAACATTTCCAAATTTTCCATTCCAGATTGCAAATAGAGCGCCTATAACAATCATGAAGGAACCAATCCATAGCCAGTTCATCATAGGATTTATTTTTACAACAAAGGTTGCTTTTCCATCATCTTGCCAAGCACTTAATACGATGTATAAGTCTTCTTTAACCGAGGAGATAATGGCTACTTCAGAAGATGGCTGTTCCCAGTTTCCATAGAAGACTTTTTCCGGCTGGAAGGTGCCTAATTTTTTACCATCTCTAAATACGGTTACATCAGCATAGACGATATCGTTAATTCCCTCTTTTTTCTGGTCCAGGCGATCGTAATTAATGCGATAATTATTTAACTCTATGGCGCTGCCAAGTGGGACGGTTTTCATGGTCTGCACATCGTAATTTTGCGAACCGATGATACCCATTGTAATGAACGCAATGCCAAGGTGGACAATATATCCGCCATATCTTCGGCGATTTCGAATCATTAGGCGGTATAGTGCAACGATAGCCGTTTCTTTCGTCATCTTCCTGCGGGCTTTAACCCCTCTATAAAACTCTAAGAAGTGCGTGACTAATAATAAAATAATTACTCCGTACCCGATAAGGGCCCATGCCTTTAGGATCCCTAAAACAGCCATAAGACCCATTCCAACTACAGCAAGAATAGTCGGAATCAAAAAGTTTTTCATAAGGTTTTTTACAGTTGATCTCTGCCATGCCAAGAGTGGACAAACTGCCATGACAAACATCATCGATAAAAGAATTGGAGCTTCTACTTTATTAAAGAATGGCAGCCCCACTGTCACCTTTGTACCACGAACTGCTTCGGATACAAGTGGGAAAATTGTTCCCCAGAATACAGCAAATGCGGCCCCTACAAGCAAAAGGTTGTTAACTAAGAAACTACTTTCTTTTGAAACGAAGGATTGGAATTCCCCGGCACTTCGCTTTAGCATATTATAGCGGCTCATTAGAACGTATAATGCTAGAATGACCGCAACACCCATAAAGATTAAGAAATATAATCCTAGATTTGAATTAGCAAAGGCGTGAACAGAAGTTAAAACTCCGCTTCGAACCAAGAAAGTTCCAAATAAAGTTAGTGCATAAGAAACGATTATTAAACTGATATTCCAAATTTTCAACATGTTCTTCCGCTCTTGGATCATCACGGAATGAAGGAATGCAGTGGCTGTTAACCATGGCATAAACGAAGCGTTTTCGACTGGATCCCATGCCCAATAACCGCCCCAACCAAGCTCCACGTAAGCCCATTGACCACCAAAAATATTCCCAAGACTTAAAAATAACCAAGCAATAATCGTCCAGCGTCTTGTCATTTTAATCCAGAAGTCATCAACATTTTTCAATAATAATGCTGACATGGCAAACGCAAATGGTACAGCTAGCCCAACATAACCAAGGTATAAAGTAACTGGGTGAATAATCATACCAGGGTTTTGAAGCATCGGATTTAAGCCTTTTCCTTCAACGGGAACTGTGTCTAACAAAATAAATGGTTTTGCGACGAACCCTAGGATGAAAAAGAAGAAAACGGCATTTGCTAAAAGAATAGCTGAGATGTAGGGAACCATTGGATTCCCTTTCATCTTTCTGGAAAAAGCAATCATAATCATGTAAAGCGTTAAGAAGAATGTCCATAATAACAAGGATCCAGCATTGCCGGCCCATAGGGCTGTAAGTTTATAGATGATTGGCAGTTCACTGCTGGTATAATCAGCAACGTATTCGAATTGGAACTGTGATGTTGCTAATAGGTAGAAAAGGGAAAGCATCGCCATTGCGGAACAAACTAATAATGCAATCATACCGCCCTTACCGCTGTTAACTAGTTTTTGATCCTTTTTACTTATTCCGAGCGTCATGATGAGCAGTGAATAAATGGCAATAGCCAGACCTATATAAATTGTTGCGTTTGCAAATAAGTACATTTCGTCACCTTCTTAAGTTTGCCTGTTATTTTTCTTTCGGTGGTTGATTTAACATTTGTTTATGTTTTTCAGGATCATAGTTTTTCATATCTTTTCCTTCATATTTAGAAGGGCATCTCGTTTTTACTGTTTCGGCTTCAAATGTATTTTTCTTGGTTGGAGCACCTTGAAGGATAGTGATAACCCCTTCAGAGAAATTATCTGGTTTTGGTCCATTATGAATAACATGCAAAATATTACCGTCGTTGTCTTTAACATCAAATTTCAATTCAATTTTGTCAGGATTCCATTTAATAGAGTCTTCGATTAATAGACCTTCAACGGTGACAAAATCATCTTTATGTTGGTTTTGGGTTGCGAGCAGCTCTTTCATGGTTAATTCGACTCCACTTGAACCAGGGGTTGCCGCCATTAATAGAAATACAATTGCCCCTGCAATAATAAATCCTCCGAGCATTACAAGTGTGTTTTTCTTCATTCTAATCACCTCATTAAATTAATTTTTTCATTTCTTCATCGTACATCTCTTGATCAATCTTTCCGGTTAAAAGCTTTTTACGGAGTTCCTTCTTTTCATCTTCATTTCCTGTTTTGTGATTTTTTTTTGAATTTGCTTGTTTTTTCGGTTGAAGTTTATTTTGCTTTGTTACTTTTGTTGTCCGTTGTGAGTTCCCTTTTAACCCTAAGTAAACAAAGATTCCAGCAATAATAATGGCAAGTCCGATTATAGAGGCACCGCCAACGCCTATAATAGGCTGTTTTGAGTTATCACTTCCAGTCTTTTTAACTTGATCGGTCGCTGTACCACTTACGCCTGTATGGTTTTCATCATTCGGCGGCTGTTGTTTGTTTATCGCTTCCATCGTTGATTCAGTTCCATCTTTTTTATATGAAAATGAATATTTAAGGCTATCATTTGCTTTTACATTTTTATATTGGTAGTAGTAGAGTTCTTCACCATATTCATTTTTTGAATTACTTTGCGACTTTGGTTCAAGAGTGATTTCCTTTGCATTCATTGGCGCATAAAAGATTACATCCAGTTGTTCGATGTCAGCATTTCTTTTAAGTTCATATGTAAATTTCTTGTTACTCTTTACGTCGATTGTCTTTGTGTAATATTCGATGACAAATTTATAAGATTCGTTATTCTTAATCGGTTTTGCCGGCTTCCAAGTAATGAGACCTTTTTCTTTATCCACATCGTAGGGGCGTTGTACTTCCGGCTTATCATCTTCTGGAAATTCTGCAACTAAATAGGCTTCGAAACCTTTTTCCATTGCTGGAGCTGGAATTTCGATTTTCCCATCATAATCTTGACCGCTTTTGTTTTTAATCGTGCCGTATTGTCCAACAAGTAATGAAGGAACATCTTTTGATCCCCAATCCTCTGGGTAATCAAATTCTGGCATAACTTGAATCTGCATTTCCTTAAAAGGAAACTTTTCCGCTTGAAATGCTGTTTCGGCACTAGCCTTTGGAATAATGAAGTTCGTAAAAAATGCTGTAATTACGAATAATGCCAACAACTTCTTTTTAAGCATATTAATCCTCCTTGACCTGAAAAAAGCTCATCCTTGATATGTTATTTTTCACTATAGTCCTCTTTGAAATAAATATAATCTTTATACAGCCCTCATTGTTGAATCACTCTTGAACATTTTGTTAAGAGACAAAAATCGTTACGATTTAGTCAAAATTCCACCACAAAATGTTCACATTTGGCAGTCTTGTATTTTTCTAGAAAAATAAAAACCCTGAATCAAATTAGTAGATTCAAGGTTTTGTTATTAAATATCTTATTTTTCCTCTAAGGAACGAATATAGGCAACAATATCAGATATATCCTTTTCTTTAAGCTGGCGAGCACCCTCTAGACCCTTTAAGGACGGCCCCATGCGTGTCTCTTCACGACCGTAAGCTATGTCAATCCAAATCTCCTTATCCGTTGTATACTTTAAATATAGTGGATTCGTAAGAGCGGTTCCCATTTTTAATTTCCCCGCCCCTGCTTCACCATGACAATTAAGGCAATACAGATTATATTGTTTCTCTCCTCGAAGCGGATCACCAGAAATTGCTTTTGGGACATCAAAGTCAATTTCCTCAGTTTGCCAATCTCTCATGAATGCTACAAGATTTTTCAAATCCTTTTCAGATAATCTTGGTCCGTAAGCAGGCATACCTGTCCCATCTCTTCCATATTTCACATAATTATACAGGTCTTTATCAGAAACAGAGCTTAAAAAGTGTTGATTGTTTACCGCTGTCCCAGCTTTGGATCCTTCACCTTTTCCTGTTTCACCATGACAGGTTAGACAATTTTGATTATATACTTTTTCTCCTGCAGCAATAGCCTTAGAGTTCTCACTATTGAATAGTCCACTATTACCTATACAAAAGATAATTCCAATAATAATCAAAATGTAAGTTCCGATTAGTATTTTTTTCATGGGTTACTCCCTTACTTTGGTTCCGGTGTTGGAGTTGGCTCCCCGTAATCTTCATATTTCTTAGTGATTAATTCGTAAATTTTCTTTGTACTTTTTCCATCAACATGCATTTCTACTGCATCCCGGGCAATATCTATGCATGTATCACACCCAATACCGTGTTGATCCCAGCCTTCCACTGCGTTATCGTCTCCAACCTGGCTGACAAAGCAATCAAGGTTGCTCTTATGCCCCTCAACAGTACAGCCGCAATAGCAAGGAACAGAAGCTACTACTTCCGGATAAGTTGCTGCCATAATATATGTTTCTTGGACTTTTTCAGATGAATTTAATACATAGTCAGGCAGAGGTTTATGCTTTTTATCTAGTTTGATATCATCTAACTTGGAACTGCAGCCAGCTGCCACTATAACCATTACAATGGCAAAAAATAAAAGAGATGCTATTCGTTTCATATTCTGTGTCACCCCTTCCCTTTCATTTATTTTTTCAAATTAATTTTAGCAAATTGAGATTAGTTGTATGGTTTGCAATTCTTACTATTTGGTGAAGTTTTCACGATAGTTAAGAGACAAACGCTGGAAATCCTTTTAGATATCTCCAGCGTTTTGATATTACATATTCATCATGTCATGCCCCGCATGGCTGACAGTTCCAATTGATGGATCGACCATACCAAATATCATCGCTACGTGGGCAACTACTAGAAACATCCCAACAAAAAAAGCATGAATTTTTAACTTTTCCTCTGCCGTTTTGTTTTTATAAATAATACCTAAATCTAAAAGTGCCATTCCAAGGAGTGGTACAATCCCGAGTAAATAAAAGGTTACAGCAACAACATCAATCCAACCTTTCCATTCTCCATTTACAGTTAATGGAATGTATGCCGTTTTCACTAAGTAAACGAAAATCCCTGTAAAATAAAAACCAGCAATAATGCTTACTATTTTATTAACTTTTCTTAAACCGCCATATAAGTTGCGTGTAAATAGGATGCCCAATTCAGTAATCGCAATGGTTTCAGCACAGATAACTGGAATTGCCATAAAAATAATTAAATTCCAAGGCTGATTGTCGGCTAATAATCCCATATAATGCGTCATGTTCATGTTTATCTACTCCTTTAGTTTGTTTACACTTTTAATGTAAAAAAAATGTGTGCAGAAACTAAGGAGAAACTTTGGAGAATTTGTTAATAAAGGCTCTTTTCGTAAGCTTTGTTGCTTTTGAAACTTAATAAGGTTCATTTACTAAGTTTCTAGGCAATTTTCGCAAATGTTCTTACGAAAAGATGCTACGAAGCTTCTAGTTATACGGGTTGATAAACTTATACGAAAACAATAATCTTTGCGAAAAAAGCCTTAATAAAAAAAGCCTTAGTACCGTTACAAACGGACTAAGGCTTTTTTCGTTCATTAATTATGCTCTTGAAACGTATGAAGCTTCTGTAGTATTGATAATTAATCTGTCACCTTGGTTTACGAAGAAAGGAACTTGAACAATTAATCCCGTCTCAAGTGTGGCAGGCTTCGTTCCACCGGAAGCAGTATCACCCTTAATTCCTGGCTCTGTTTCAGTTACTTCTAGTTCAACCGTGTTTGGCAATTCTACTCCAAGTGTTTCATGATTAAACATCATAATGTGAACTTCCATATTTTCTTTTAAAAACTTTAACTCATATTCAATGTTGTTTGCTGGCAGTTCTACTTGTTCGTATGAATCCATATCCATAAACACGTGCCCGTCACCGCTTGCATATAGGTATTGCATTTTGCGGTTATCAATTTGTGCCTTTTCAACTTTTTCACCCGCACGGAAGGTTTTTTCTTGAATGGCTCCATTACGAAGGTTACGGAGTTTGGAACGGACAAAAGCTGCACCCTTTCCTGGCTTTACGTGTTGGAAATCAAGAACGCGCCATAGGCCGCCATCCACTTCAATAGTTAACCCGGTACGAAAATCGTTAACAGAAATCATGTTTAAATCCTCCTAAGTTCGTTACAAAATAATGAGATCTTTTGTAGAATGAGTAAGTGTTTCATTATTGTCCTTGGTAATCAATGTATCATCTTCAATTCGAACGCCGCCTAGGCCTGGAATGTAAATACCCGGTTCACACGTTACAACCATTCCTGGTTCCAATACAATATCCGTTTTACTGGAAAGTCCAGGACCTTCATGAACCTCAAGCCCGATTCCATGACCAGTTGAATGTCCAAAATATTCACCATAACCTTTTTCTGTTATGTAATCCCTCGTTAAAGCATCTGCTTCCTTACCAGTCATTCCAGGTTTGATTCCAGCCATTCCACGTAATTGGGCTTCAAGAACAATATCATAAATCTCTTTCAGCTTCGCTTCAGGCTCACCAACCGCGACTGTCCTTGTGATGTCAGAAACATAACCCTTATAATACGCACCGTAGTCAAGAGTTACCATATCACCTTTTTCGATTACTTTATCACTGGCTACACCATGCGGAAGCGCAGAACGATATCCGGATGCAACAATGGTATCAAAAGACGACGAGGTCGCTCCTGCTTTTCTCATAAAGAATTCCAACTCATTCGATACTTCAAGTTCAGTTTTTCCAGGACGAAGAAAATCTAAAATATGCTTAAATGCAGCATCAGCAATATCCGCTGCTTCCTTTAATATCTTAATCTCTGCATCAGTCTTAATCAAGCGTAATTTTTCAACAACCCCTGATACAGGAACAAGTTCAGCTTTTACTTCTTTTTCATATACTTTAAAGGAAGAGTATGTTAAATAATCCTCTTCCACTCCCAGCTTTTGAATGCCCAAATTTTTAGCCTGCAGGGCCACTTCTTCAGGAATGGAACTAGAAAACTTGATAATTTCAAAACCTTCGCATTGTTTAGTTGCCTGCTCAATATAGCGGAAATCTGTTATAAAAAGAGCTTTATCGGCACTTATTAATACAACTCCAGCTGATCCTGTAAAATTTGATATGTACCGGCGATTATATGGGCTTGTAATTAAAATCCCATCAATTCCATTTGATCCGAAGCTTGATCTTAATTTTTCTAATTTCTCCATCGTTTCCACTCTCCTTTTCAAATCCAATCAAGGACACAAATATTTTACCACAACCTGCGAATTCAGACTAATTACAAATTATGTGGAAGTCTCATTCTCTTGTGCGATATTATTTTGATACTCATAATTTATGGAATAACCAATAAAGATTCCATATACGATATATATACAAATGGTAGTAATGATGGTATCCCTGCTTAAATCCAAAAATGGTTTTATCCCTGGAAAAAGAGGATTTAGAACAAAGAATACTAATAAATACAAGATAATCCCGTAGCCAATTCCAAACCAAAATCCTTTAAATTTTCTTAAAAATAAATAGTATACAAAAGCAGCGATGACCGAAATAATTCCGAGTAATATTAAGGATATTATTGTTCCCAGCCATTTGTTCTTCCAATCCCCAAAAGCCCATGGCTCGAGGATGACATTGGGGTGAATTTCCGTAAAGCTTAAATAATTGGCAATAAACCCGATAAATCCCCAAAAAACACCACCAAATAAACCAGTCCAAAATACCATCACAGGAAATGACATTGGTTTTGGATAATCATCTGTTTGTAGTACGTTAGCCATAGATAGAACCTCCATTTTTCCTTTATATTTTTTACAAAACTTGTAAGGGTTAGAATAAATTCCACCTTATTATGTCCCTAGGGGGTCAATCCCTTGCATATAAAAAAATTTTTACTGATTAAGATGGAAAAATCATGTCATTCCTAGAGGTTTTTTCATTTTTCTAGTAGAATACATTTAAGTACATACAGATTTATCATTTCTGCTATTGTGCAACTTTTGTAATAGGTTGGTGTTCATACTATGTCCCATACTCAAAAACCCGTTTATGGCGGTCAAGCCGTTGTAGAAGGAGTCATGTTTGGCGGAAAACATCATTATGTGACCGCGGTCCGCAGAAAAGATCATTCTGTAGAATATTTTCATTTACCTCGTAAAGCAAATCATACTTTTTCCGTTTTAAAAAAAATCCCTTTTATTAGAGGGATTATCGCCATTATTGAAGCAAGTGCAAATGGCTCCAAACATTTAAACTTTTCCACCGAAAGATTTGATGTTGATCCAAAAGATGATCCGACTATAAAAGAAAAAGAGGTCTCCAAATTAACGATGTATCTTGGGGTAGCCGCGATAGGGGTCATTTCTTTTTTATTCGGAAAATTCGCCTTCACCTTAATTCCAGTCTTCTTGGCTGAGTTAACAAAACCCGTCTTTCCATCAGATGTTGCTCAAGTACTAGTAGAGGGTTTATTTAAACTTTTGCTGCTCCTTTGTTATATCTATTTTGTTTCACTTACCCCTCTAATTAAAAGAGTGTTTCAATATCATGGGGCTGAGCATAAAGTAATAAATACCTTTGAGGCTGGGGTCGAATTAACAGTTGAAAATGTTCAGGCTCATTCTCGCCTTCATTATCGATGTGGCAGCAGTTTCATCCTTTTTACAGTCGTTGTTGGTGTATTTGTCTATTTATTTGTACCAACTTCTCCACTTTGGCTACGGATTGTCGACCGAATTCTTTTAATACCAGTTGTACTGGGCATTGCTTTTGAAGTACTACAAATTACGAACAAACTAAGAGATATTCCTGTATTAAAATATTTAGGCCTGCCCGGTCTTTGGCTACAGTTATTAACGACCAAGGAACCAAATGATGACCAAGTGGAAGTTGCAATCCTTTCCTTTAACGAATTGTTAAGAAGAGAGCAGGATTCAGAGATCTCTTTTGAAAAGGAAGAAATTGTTTAATCTTTGTTTTAAAGGGTTTAAAAGATAAAAAAAATGCTTAAGATGCTCTTAGGGAGGTGGCTTTCTTGAAAAATCGGACATCCGTGTTTATTGTTGGCGTTCTTATTATTCTTGCCTTACTTGGTATTTATGGCTCATTTACAGCTAATCCTGCCGGTTTCATTCAGAGAATAGCTGTCATCGCATTGATTGGTTTAGTCATTTATTTTGTAGTGCGGAAGTTTTCAAATTCTAGCCCCCAGAAAAAAGAGCAGCGGGCATTTCTTAAAGCAGCAAAACAGTCGAAAAAACGATTACAGCAAAAGAGTGGGGATTCCACTATTAAGAGCCCTACTCTTGGGACGTTATCTTCATTAAAGAAAAGTAGCAAGACAAAAAAGAAATCTCCTGCTCATCTCACGGTCATTGATGGGAAAAAGAGCAAAAAGAAAAATCGAGCATCTTTTTAGAGGCTCGATTTTTTTCTTTAATAACACCATGTTTTTAGGAACTGCTCTGCATGCTCTTTTCCTAGAGCAAACAGCTTTTGCTTCTTTTCCTCTGTTAAGGTGAATTCTATTGAGAAAATACCTTCTGTAGGAATAAAGATGATATTTTTTGCATGTTTTTTGGAGATATATCTGGCATCATGGGCATCCTTCATAGTTTCAAACAGTGCGCCCATTAATTGTATGCCATTGTTAATTTTATGCTTTTTATGTTCGTATTCATTGGGACTAAGCTTGATTCCAAGAACTGGTCTAACCTTTTGAATGTTTTCCTTATCAAACAGCCACATTGGGAAATTACTTAATACTCCGCCATCCACTAAAATGTTCGATCGCATCTTAACGGGTTCGAAAAAATATGGAATGCTGCAGCTCATTCTAATTGCTTTGGCGATGGGGAATGAACCAGGCTCGATGCCATATTTTCCGAGGTCATCTGGCAATACGACCATTTGTCCATTTGAAAGGTCTGATGCAATGACTCGGAGTGCTTGTGGAGGAAGGTCGGAAAATGTTCGAACCCCTTTAGCTTCCAGCTTTTTTTTCATCCATTTTTCAAATGCATTTCCTTTGTAAAGACCAAGTTTCCAATAAACAGATAGCCATTTTATAAATGGCAAAGGTATAATCGGTTTTCGTGCATCAAGCAGTTTGGACATTTCCAGCTCATCAATCATTTGATAAATTTCTTTGCTTGTGTAGCCGGCAGCAATTAATGCCGCCACAATTGAACCTGCACTGGTACCTGCTACCCTGACAAACTGCAATCCCCTGTTTTCGATTTCTTCGCAGGCTCCAACGAGTGCAAAGCCTTTAATACCTCCCCCAGAAAAAACGCCGTCTATTTTCATGGCAGCCACTCCCAAGATGAAGTCATTGTTACATTTTTAAGCGGCTTTAAAGCAAAATAGTACGGTGGACAAGGAGAAAATTTTTTTTATGAAGCTTTTTGACGGCATCTTTTGTGTAGGGGACCAGATAAATTCTTAAATTGTTCATGCTATGTTACTAAATATGGGTTGAAACATTGTTTTCGGTCACGTAGAAGGCGGCTACGTTACCCAGTAAGGTTTATAACCGTGTTATCGGTCACGTAGAGACTGACTACGTTACCCAATTAGGTCTATAACTTTGTTATCGGTCACGTAGAGACTGACTACGTTACCCAATTAGGTCTATAACTTTGTTATCGGTCACGTAGAGACTGACTACGTTACCCAATTAAGGCTTAATCTGCTAATACGGTCACGTAGAATCTATATGAGAATGGAATTAAAATACTATACAAAAAGAACATCGCGATAACGATGTCCTTTTTCATTTAATCCTTATTTAGATACGTTTTGCTCCGATATATCTTGGTTTCCAGTAACTGTTGCTTGTAAAGGTAGTGATTACACCCTTCGAAGATGATGCCATAATCATTTTACCTGCTCCAATATAGATCGCAACGTGATCAGGTCTGCTTGCTTTAGTTGGCGCAAAGAACATTAAGTCCCCTACTTGTAATGAACTAACTCGGTACCCTTTTGTGTAATACATTTCTGCTGCTGTTCTTGGCAATACTTTACCTGCTTGTCCGAACGAATACTTTACTAGACCTGAACAGTCAAAACCTCTTGGTGTAATTCCACCCCATTTATAAGGAACGCCTAAATTGGCTTTTGCTACCGATATTGCTTTTGTATGATAATATGCTGCTTCCGCTTTATCACCCGCTGTGGCAAATAAAGAAGTTGTTATTGTAGCTGTAATTGCTAGAGCTGCGATAAGTTTCTTTAACATTTGTCAGTCCCCCTTGGAGTGATTTGATACTCATACTATACAAGGAAAGAGTGACATAGAGGTCACATCCATATTACATTTATGTTACAAAAATTATTCTAGAATATTTTTTTGCATGTATATTGTTTAGTACACTCTTTTATTTACCGTTGAGGTTCACTTTTACGTTTTTGGGTAAATGGAACTCGCTTGCATTTACCGTATGAGCTCACTTTTTTCGTTTTTGGGACAATGCATAAAAAGTTAGACTTAAACAATCCCAATAATAAAAAAGCGAATGGAAAGTTCTCTTCCATCCGCCGTAAAAATTCTATAATCCACACTTTAATTGAGCATTGCAGTTTGTACAAGTATTGCAGCCGCCAATTTCTTTAACTTTACCTTTGCGGCAGACCGGGCATGTGTTACCAACTTCAGAACCAATGGTTACGTCAGTTGAACGAAGGTCACTGATGGTATCGACAAGGACGACATGCTGCTTTGGCTTTTCATCAAACATTGATAACTGCTCATTGGTGTTTTCTTCTGCCTTAAGAGTTAGTACTTGAGAATCACGTGAACCATCGACATAGACAGTACCACCCTTTGCACCACCCCGGTATAGACGCTCATATACTTTTTCAACCTGTTCTACACTGTATCCTTTTGGTGCATTAACCGTTTTGCTAATTGAACTGTCAATCCAGCGCTGGATGACACATTGTACATCAGCGTGCGCTTCAGGAGCAAGCTCCATTGCAGTGACAAACCATTTTGGCAAATTGTTTGGATCTGCTTCTGGGTGCTTTTCAAGATATTCTTGAACAATATCTGCATTTACTTCAATAAATTTGCCTAGACGGCCACTACGGAAATATGAGAATGAGAAATAAGGCTCTAATCCTGTTGAAACGCCAACCATTGTTCCAGTGGATCCCGTAGGAGCAACAGTTAGTAAATGAGAATTTCTAATTCCGCTTTCTAGAATTGACTCACGAATATCTTCAGGCATTTTTTTCATATATCCAGTTTCAATGAATGCCTGGCGTAAACGACTTGTTTGTTCATATGTTTCACCATTTAGGAATGGGAAACTTCCTTTTTCTTTAGCTAATTCTATCGATGTACTATATGCAGTAGTTGCAATTGTCTCAAATACCTGATCAACGAGTTGGTTACCTTCAGGTGAACCATATTCGGTTTCACAGTAGATAAGTAAATCATGTAACCCCATAACTCCAAGCCCAACACGACGTTCACCAAGTGCTTGCTTTTTGTTTTCTTCCAAAAAATAAGGCGTTGCATTGATGACGTTGTCCTGCATGCGGACGCCGACAGCAACTGTTTGACTTAATTTTTCAAAGTCGACAGTTTTTGTATCCTTATCAGCCATTTCAGCGAGGTTAACTGCTGCAAGGTTACATACAGAATACGGTGCGAGAGGTTGCTCACCACACGGATTTGTCGCTACAACTTGTTGACCATATGCTTTCGCATTTGTCATGTCATTAGCATTATCAATGAAGAATATTCCCGGTTCCGCAGAGTAGGTTGCGCAAATATTGATTAGATTCCAAAGCTCTTTAGCTTTGATTTTTTTATAAACACGTACTTTGTGACCAAGCTTTTCCCACTCTCGAACATCGCCGACTTTATGCCATTCTTCGTTGTAAACTTTCATTTCCTCTTTATTGTAGTGTTCAACATAAGGGAATCTAAGTTCATAGTCACTGTCATTTTCAACAGCTTCCATAAATTCTTTAGTTAAACAAACGGAGATGTTTGCACCAGTCAAGAATTCTGGATTGTGAACTGTATAATTACCACCAGTTTCCAGTTTTTCTTCTGCCTCGGCAATAATGCCATCACTAAAACCACCTAAGCCAGGAATGTTTTTATAATTCACAATTCCTTGGTACATTGCTGTTTCTTGAAGTGTAAGTGGAGTTAACTTTAGCTTATCTTTTGCATGTTTTTTAATTGTTTCATCGTTTGTATTTTCAATTAAGAATCGTAGAATTCTTGGATTTTGCATTTTTGAAATAATGAATTCAATAATGTCTGGGTGCCAATCCGCCAACATGATCATTTGAGCCCCACGTCTTGACCCACCCTGTTCAACTAGGTGAGTGAGTTTCGCAATATCATCCAGCCAAGAAACCGACCCGGATGACTTACCATTTACACCCCTAGCCAAGGTGTTACGAGGTCTTAATGTCGAACCGTTCGTACCAACACCACCGCCCCTACTCATAATCTCCATAACCTGCTTACGGTGGTCTGAGATCCCTTCACGAGAGTCCGGAACAAACGGCATTACGTAGCAGTTGAAGAATGTAACCTCTGTTCCTGACCCCGCTCCATAGAGAACGCGTCCAGCCGGAATGAAGTTCATATTCACAAGCTCTTGATAAAACTTTTCAGTCCATTCAATCCGCTTCTCTTCTGTTTCTTCAACCGATGCTAGACCAGTTGCATTCCTTTTGGCAATCTGCTCGTAGAAAAGCTCCAATGGCTTTTCGATTATGTCAAGCGAGCGCCAGATAAGTCCAGTTTCAGATTCCTGTGGGTCATCCAGAACACCTCTGAATTCCTCTTCCACTAAAACCTTTGCCTTTTTATTCTCCCAGTCAATCTCCATGATGGTGCCAAGACCACGTGCTGGGAATTTAGGGTCTTCCTTAATAGTTAAAACAACAAAGTCACCATTCGTCAGGGTAATTTTTGCAGTATCTTTAAAGGTATATCGATCAAGCATGACCAATCGTGAAACGCCCTTGTGGGTAATTTTCATATCTGGGGTTACTGGGTGCACTTGGGGAAACAAGCGGATGTCCTCATTCAACCTCTCAAAATCGATATTCATTTTTTGTCTAAAAACTATAGACATGAAAACATCTCCTTCTATTTACAATTAATAAATTCTGTATATTGTGTCAGATTCTAGTAAGCTATGCTATATCTAGTTGTCTTAATAAACATAAGTTAACATAGAATCGCAGAATAAATCAACTAAAAATCAATATATGGTACCGAAAATATTTTCGACACTACTATATATTGTAGACAACGCAAAAAACATCGATTTTGTCAAACTTAAAAACAAATAAGATTAAAAGAAAATAAAAGATTTCATAGGTTTTTCGGCAAAAAACAGCAAAATTTAGCAATTTTTGAGGTTTGAGATTTATTTATCTATCTAAAATGGGATCATTGGACAAAGGCAATTGAGGAAATTTCAGTGCATTAAAAAAAGGCGAGTCAATTCGCCTTTATTACCTTTTAAAATTCCACTCATCATTTTCATAACGTTCTTTCGCAATTTTATTAACGTACGCTAATTCTTCTTCATTCAACTGATACGATTCCAGTTCAATATTCAGCCCTTCGGCAAATCCTTTATAAAACGCTTCCTTGGCTTCCTCCAGCGTAATCCTCCTTGGACTAATCGCATTAATCGCAACCGCTTTGTCTTTAAAGGCCTTCTTCATCCGTTCCTTTACGCGGTCACTCGGATACTTAAATAAGCTAAACAGTTTCTCTTCATCCAAATCTAATAGAATCGATCCGTGTTGAAGAATAACGCCCTTCTGCCGCGTTTGTGCACTGCCTGCCACTTTCCTGCCCTCTACCACAAGCTCATACCAGCTCGGGGCATCAAAGCACACAGCAGAACGGGGGTTTTTTAGAGCATCACGTTCTTCCGCTGTTTTTGGAACAGCAAAATAAGCTTCTAGTCCTAAATGGTGAAACCCTTTTAAAATTCCTTCCGAAATCACGCGGTAAGCCTCTGTGACAGTTTTAGGCATTTCTGGATGGTCCTCTGAAACAATCACACTATATGTAAGTTCATGCTCATGCAGCACCCCTCGTCCGCCAGTAGGTCTTCTGACAAAACCCAGTTGGTGTGCCTTTACTGCCTCCATATCAATTTCTTTTTCTACTTTTTGAAAATATCCGACAGATAATGTAGGAGGATTCCAGCCATAGAAACGGATTACTGGCGGAATTTTCCCTTCACTATGCCAGTCCAACAATGCTTCATCTAACGCCATATTAAAGGATGGTGAACTATTTCCTGTATCAATAAACCGCCAAACTTCTTTTTCCATGCAAAAACCTCATTTTTGTAGTATTAATTCAAAGTTTAGTCTACCAAAATCTGATAGGAATTCAAAATGAAAGGTTTCTGGTATAATTTTATTAGTCATTATGAAAAGATTTTTTTCCATGCATCTTTATCTTTCTTGGATTCACTTATATAATAATTACTAGTGCAGTAAAGCTTGAAAGGAGCAAAAAGAAATTGAATCAACTATATTTCTTATTAATCGTTATCGTAGCAGTCATTATTTACACCGTTTTCACTTATTTCTATCAAAAGAGGATTGTAAAAACGGTTACTGAAGAAGAGTTCCGTGCAGGATACCGAAAGGCACAACTCATAGATGTTCGTGAACCCAACGAGTTCGAAGGCGGTCATATTTTAGGAGCACGTAATATTCCGATGTCACAAATGAGAATGCGCAGTAAAGAAATTCGCCCAGACATGCCAGTATTTCTATATTGCCAAAGCGGCATGCGCAGTGCACGTGCGGCGCAATTTTTACACCGTAAAGGCTATAAAGATTTAACTCAGCTGCAAGGCGGGTTTAAAAAGTGGTCTGGTAAAGTAAAAGCAAAGAAATAATTGATTAAATTAAGGTTCCGGAGTCGAGTCCGGAACCTTTTTTGTGTAGTTTTGGTTTTGGACATTTTTATTAACACTTCGGACATTTAGACATTTTTCCCCAATAAAAAGGGATGATTCACAAACGAATCATCCCTAAATTTATTAAGCCTTTTGATATTTCAAAACTGGTTTCCTTGCCGCAGTTGTTTCATCCATACGGCCGACAACAGTCGTATGCGGTGCTTCTTGAACAACCTCTGGATTTTCCTCTGCCTCTTTGGCAATTTGAATCATGATATCGACAAATGAATCAAGCGTTTCTTTTGATTCCGTTTCTGTCGGCTCAATCATAATACACTCTTCCACGTTTAACGGGAAGTAAATGGTTGGCGGATGGTAGCCAAAGTCAAGCAGGCGCTTGGCGATATCGAGCGTACGCACGCCTAATTTTTTCTGGCGTCTGCCGCTTAAAACAAACTCATGCTTACAATGTCTATCAAATGGAAGATCATAATATTCTGCCAATCTTCTCATCATATAGTTCGCGTTTAATACTGCATATTCCGTCACTGCTTTTAAGCCATCTGGACCCATAGAACGGATATAAGTGTATGCACGAACGTTAATACCAAAGTTCCCGTAGTATGGCTTCACACGGCCAATTGATTGCGGACGGTCATAATCAAGGATATACTCTTCACCGCGTTTTGCGATCACTGGTTTTGGCAGGAATGGTATCAAGTCTGCTTTAACTCCGACTGGACCTGAACCAGGACCACCGCCGCCATGCGGGCCAGTGAATGTCTTATGAAGATTTAAATGCACGACGTCAAAGCCCATGTCACCAGGTCTTGCTTTTGAAAGGACAGCATTTAGGTTCGCACCATCGTAATAGAGCTTTCCTCCTACACCATGGACAATTTCAGCCATTTCAAGAATATTTTCTTCAAAAAGACCCAATGTATTAGGGTTGGTTAACATGAGCGCAGCCGTATCTTCACCGACAACTCTTCTTAAATCCTCAAGATCGACGAGTCCGTTCTCATTTGATTTAACCGTGATGGTTTCTAGTCCAGCTATTGTTGCAGAAGCTGGGTTCGTACCATGCGCAGAATCAGGTACGATTACCTTCGTACGCTTCATATCCCCATTAGCTTCATGGTAGGCACGGATCATCATTAATCCTGTCCACTCTCCATGAGCACCAGCTGCTGGTTGAAGGGTTACTTCATCCATTCCGGTAATTTCAATCAAATGTTCCTGCAAGTCATATAAAAGCTCAAGTGCCCCTTGGACAGAGCTTTCGTCCTGTAATGGATGTACATGGGCAAACCCATTAAAGCGGGCAACATTTTCATTGATTTTTGGATTGTATTTCATCGTACATGAGCCAAGTGGATAAAAACCAGAATCTACCCCATGATTTCTTCTGGAAAGGGCCGTATAATGGCGCATGATATCAAGCTCAGATACTTCAGGTAGCTCTGGCTCATCTACTCGTAAATATCCTTCTGGGAGAAGGCCAGTAAGATCTGCTTCTGGAACATCCATTTCCGGAAGACTGTATCCAATTCGGCCGGGTGTGCTTAGTTCGAAAATGAGCGCTTGATCTTGATTATGCATGCATATCCCCCAATTCTTTCACAAAAGTATCTATTTCTTCCTTAGTTCTTTGCTCAGTTACCGCAACAAGCATATGGTTAGACAACTCTGCGTAATCACGGCCTAAATCATAACCGCCAATGATTCCTTTTGCTAGAAGCTGCTGATTGATTTCTTTTACTGGCTTATTTAATTTGACCACAAACTCATTAAAGGAATGACCATCATTAATCACTTCAAAGCCTGCTTCTTTAAAGGCTGTTTTCGCATAATAAGCTTTTTGCAAATTGGCAGCAGCCATTTCACGAACACCCTTTTTACCAAGAGCTGTCATTGCGACGGATGCAGCCAAGGCATTTAACGCTTGGTTCGAGCAAATATTAGAAGTCGCTTTATCACGACGGATATGCTGTTCACGAGCCTGCAGGGTTAAAACAAAACCGCGGCGGCCTTGGTCATCCGTTGTTTGACCAACAAGACGTCCAGGAACCTTACGCATTAATTTATTAGTCACCGCAAAAAATCCACAGTGCGGTCCACCAAACGCAGTTGGGATACCAAACGGCTGCGCATCACCAATGACGATATCGGCTCCAAATTTGCCAGGAGGTGTTAATACTCCAAGTGATAATGGATTGCTTGAGACTACAAAAATTGATTTATTTTCGTGAATGATTTCTTCCAGTTCATTTAAAGGTTCTATTCTACCAAAGAAGTTTGGATATTGAACGATCACGGCTGCAACATCCTCATTTACCAATCCTTTTAAGGCGTCAATGTCAGTAACACCTTCGTTCGCTGGCACCTCAATTACTTCTAGGTATTGCCCCTTTGCATAAGTCTTAAGAACTTCACGGGACTCCGGATGAACGGCACCTGACACTAGAATTGTTTTTCGTTTTGTATGACCAGCGCTAAGCATCGCAGCTTCTGCAAGGGCAGTTCCGCCATCATACATTGAAGAGTTTGCAACATCCATTCCGGTTAATTCACAAATCATCGTTTGGAATTCAAAGATGGCTTGAAGTTCACCTTGTGAGATTTCTGGCTGATAGGGTGTATAAGCCGTATAGAATTCTGAGCGTGAAATGACATGGTCGACAATTACAGGCATGTAGTGGTCATAAACACCGGCGCCTAAGAATGAAACATTTCTTTTTAAATCCGCATTGCGGCTAGCCATTTTAAAAAGTTCTTTCATTAAAGCAGTTTCAGATTTGGCCTCTTTAATATTGTACTCTCCCTTAAATCTTACTTTTTCAGGAATATCACTAAAGAGCTCTTCAATCGTGGAAACACCAATCGTGTCAAGCATTGCCTTCTTATCTTGTTCAGTCATAGGTAAATAGCGATGTTTCATAAACCTAGCTCCCTTCTGTTATTTCTTTTCTCTTTTATAAAAAGGTGTTGGAACTACTGTAGCTTTCAAGCGTTTACCGCGAATTTCAACTTCCACTTCTGACTCAAGACCTGCAAATTCAGTCTTAATCAAAGCAAGTCCGATATTTTTCTTTAAAGTTGGTGACTGTGTACCTGTAGTAACCTCACCAATTAATTGTTCACCATTGTAGACAGGATAACCATGACGTGGAATACCACGGTCAATCATTTCAATCCCCACTAGTTTTCTAGGAAGACCGTTTTCTTTTTGCCCCTTTAATACTTCCTTACCAATGAAATCTGCTTCTTTATTTAATTTCACTGCGAAACCAATACCGGCTTCCAGCGGTGATATTTCCGCTGATAATTCTTGGCCATATAGAGCTAATACGGCTTCAAAACGTAATGTATCACGTGCTCCTAATCCGCAAGGAAGCACCCCATCTTCTTCCCCTGCTTGTAAAATTTCTTTCCAAAGCAAGGCTGCATCTGAGGAATCACAATAAACTTCAAAACCATCTTCACCTGTATAACCAGTTCTGGATACAAGTGCCTTTTTACCATTTAAAGTAACTTCCTGTTGAAATTTGAAAAAGCCAATTTCACTTAAATCAGTTTTCGTAAGTTTTTGAAGTACCTTTTCAGCAAGAGGTCCCTGGATAGCTAACTGAGCCATTTTTTCAGAAAGGTTTTCAAGACTGACGTCACCCTCAACATGATCTTCAAGCCATTTATAATCCTTTTCAATGTTTGATGCATTCACCACTAATAAGTAGTGATTGTCTTCGATTTTATATACAAGGAGATCATCAACTGTACCACCGGTTTCATAGCACATTGCTGTGTACTGGGCACCGCCGTTTTTAATTTTAGAAATATCATTCGTCATCATTTTTTGTAAATAATGTAAGCTGTCAGTGCCTTTTACTTCTACTTCCCCCATGTGGGAAACATCAAAGAGACCAGCTCTGGTACGGACTGCTTCATGCTCTTCTTTTATGCTTGAAAACTGGACTGGAAGCTCCCATCCTCCAAAATCAATCGTTTTCCCGCCGTATTCCTTATAAACATCAAAAAGCGGAGTGCGTTTTAATTCAGTCATCATAAATCCCCTTTCAATCATTTACATGTTCATTATTCGTAAAAATTGACTCTTTAACAGAGATAAAACCCATTAACAAAATCAGGAAAATTATTATCCTTTTCTCATCATAAGAAAAGCATTAAGACAAAGGAAAACATAAAAAAGGACAGAAACCTCCCTTGAAACGTAAGAAGGTCTCTGTCCTTGCACCTGAAAGTTTAACCTGGATTGGCTTTCCCCTTTGGTGGCTGCTAAAGCTTTTACAGCACTCTCCAGAGCTGCGTCAAACAAGAGTTCTTTTGCCTGAGAGATTCACATCATCTGCTTGCTCCTTCGGCGCTACATAGTAGTCTCTCCCCTTGTTATCATTCGCATTTATAATATTTTCCAATTTGGTCATACTAATTATACTTCTAAAATAATTTACCTTATTAAAATATTTAAAACTTTCAAAGCTAATATCATCCTACCATTAAAACAATACATTGAGCAATAACTTTTATAACGAACTTATGCAGGAAAAGGAGCTGAAACCATGTCGGTAAAAATTGAATTTGATTCCTCTTGGCAGGATGAATTTTTACATAGAATTGACAACGATGGTCCATGGGGAAATTGGGAGCTTTTTAAACTAGCAATAGGGGTCGAAAAACATTTGGTTATCCCTGATTTCGAGGGTCTTCAGGCACCGAATCACCTGCCTAATTTAACCCCGCTCCCGCACCAACTCGAAACGGCTAAACAAGTAATTGAAAATATGAACGGAAAAGCAATACTTGCCGATGAAGTCGGACTTGGAAAAACCATTGAAGCAGGGTTGATTTTAAAAGAATACATGATTCGGGGACTTGTAAAAAAGGTGTTAATACTTGTTCCTGCCTCATTAGTCACCCAATGGGCAATTGAACTGAATAGCAAGTTCTTTATCCCTGCCATTACCCAAAGAAAAAGCTATGTATGGGAACAATGTGATGTGGTGGTTTCTTCGATTGATACAGCAAAGCGAAATCCTCACCGGGACATTATTTACCAGCAGGATTATGACCTTATTATTATCGATGAAGCACATAAACTAAAAAATAATAAAACGAAAAACTATGAATTTGTTCAAAATCTAAAAAAGAAATTTTGTTTGTTGTTGACTGCCACACCGATTCAAAATAGAATCGAAGAAATTTTCAATCTTGTTTCCCTCCTTAAACCAGGACATTTAGGCAGCGAAACAGCATTCTTTGAAAAGTACAAACGCGATTCACGTTCCCTAAATGATGATGAACATTTAAAACAATTAGTAAACAAGGTCATGATTCGAAACCGTCGTGCTGATACTGGGATTGAATGGACAAAACGTCATGTTGAAACTATTCCAATTGAATTCACACCACCGGAGAAAGAACTCTATGAGTCCATTTCAGACCTTAAAAGTGAGGGTGACTGGGTACAAACAAGTGCCTTCTCAGTCATGACATTGCAAAGGGAAGCTTGTAGCAGCAGGGAAGCAGTTTTTTACACACTAAAAAATATGCTTCAAAAAAAGGAAAATCCATCACAAGCCTTTGAGAACCAAATCCAGTATCTGATCAAAAAAGTAGAAGCCGTCCAGAAAAATTCAAAGGCCGAAAAAGCGCTTGAGTTAATTCAAAAAGTGAATGACAAAGTGATTATTTTCACCGAATACAGGGCTACACAGTTGTATTTGCAATGGTTTTTAAAGCAGCACGGAATCTCTTCTGTCCCTTTTCGCGGTGGGTTTAAGCGAGGTAAAAAAGATTGGATGCGAGAACTGTTTCAAAAACAAGCACAAGTACTAATCGCAACAGAAGCGGGCGGAGAAGGGATTAACCTGCAATTTTGCAACCATATTATTAACTTTGATTTACCATGGAATCCGATGAGGCTGGAGCAGCGGATAGGACGTATCCATCGCCTCGGGCAAGAAAAGGATGTTATGATTTATAATTTTGCAATAAAAAACACCGTCGAAGAACATATTCTAAAGCTTTTATATGAAAAAATACATTTATTTGAAAAGGTTATTGGCGAGTTGGATGATATTCTAACGAAACTGGAATTCGGCAACATTGAAGATCATTTAATTGAAATTTTCGGACAATCCGCCTCGGAAGGTGAAATGCGGATTAAAATGGAAAATTTATCATCAATGATTGAATTTGCCGAAAGCATGAAGAAAGGAGATACACATGCAGCAGCAGGAAATTCATAACTTTCTTATGAGTTATTTTCAAGCCAACGATTGTCAGATTGTCGAAAATAAACCGGGGTTTTTAACCGTACAGCTAACGATTGAACTCGATAAAGAATTAATGAACCGCCCTTTTTACTGGCACTATTTAGAGAAAACTGGCGGAATTCCGAATCCGATGAAACTGACGTTTATTACCAATCAAGAGGTAGCCCCTGAAAATGTGAAAGGAGAAATCATCCATTTTGGCTCACCACGGCTTCACCAAATATTTGAATCGACGAAAAATCTAGCCAGCTATATTAGGCTCTACGAAAACCATCGGTATGGCAGCAGCCAAACTCCCATGCTGCCATGGCTATGTATGAATGTAAAAATTTCTTATCAATGCGACCGAAAACGGGATATTTTTAAATCCATCGGTTTGCAGCTGATTAATGGGCAAATGGTGGAGGATTTCCATGAACGGTTACTGAAAATTCCACTGACACCCAAAATACCCGATTACTCGTTTACTTTATCACCATTAGTAAAGCCGAAAAGCGGAATGTCTAGAATTGAAAATTATCTAAAATCTATGATTGCAGAAGAGGACCATTCTTGGGCAGAGGACGCAAAGAAACGGTGGGAGCAAGATTTACAGTTATTGGATCATTTCTATGAGGATGCTGAAGAAGAAAACGACAGCTATGAAACCGAAAGACAAGCTCTTAAGGAACAATACGAGCCCAAAATTAACATTTCTTTCATCAATGGCGGCCTCTTCTATTTAACCGAAAAGGCTATATGAAAAATCTATAAAGACGAGAAAAACCTGTATAGATTAAATCTACACAGGTTTTTTGTCATCCAATTACATTTTTCTTCTTTTCTTTACTTCCGTGTAGAGGACATAAGGGAGAATTCCAAACCATCGATACCAAAATGAAGCCTTTGCTTCCTTACGCTCTTGACGAAGCCTTTTTCGTTCCTCTTTTGGCTGGTCTGCATATTTAACGATGGTTTGGGTCATATATTTTACATAATCATTCGTTTTCATGGACACACCTGCCTTTTAGTACAAATAACAGTATGTCCAAATTTTATTATTTCGAATCAAATTAATTCATTTCTACCCATTTTATTAATTTTTTTGACCTTGTATCAAAATAGCCAATCCCATTTAAAGTTTCACCTGAATTCATGCATAAAGTAAAATTAACTCTTTGAACATATCCAGCAGGTACCTCAGCCTGGTATCCCATGTTTCCTTTTTGGTATACGAGCGTCCCCTTTGAAGGAATCGAACCTCCAGATTGGAAAAGGCTTTCAATCTTTTTCACTGAAATGAGGTAATAATACTCCTCTTGCAGGATTGTAGACGTTTCATGTGCTATTTTTCTTTCACTTAGTAATTTTTCAACATGAATTGAGAAAAACATAAGAAAAATGATTAGCATGCATAGTGTTAAAGGATAGGTAAATCCACTCTCCGCATTTTTCATGGTCCTGCATTCCAATTCACTAATGAATAGGCCACCATAGAATACTCTTTTCCCAAAAGATCCTTTACCATTACTTTTACTGAATTATTGAGGATGGAAAAAGAATACTCCGATACATTTTGCAGAAGAATTTCATGTCCAGTAGAATTTACCCTTCTCCGCAGATTGGATCCATATTTTTCATATTGAATGGTGTCTGCGTCCTTAGTAAGAATCAATCGACCAGATATCACTTGTGCTTTCGTTGACAAGCGGATTTCTTTTTTAATTTGACTGCAAAATACCTCCCACTCCATTGCCTGTAATTCTGCTTGGGAGTCTTTATTATTTAGGATAATTTGAAAAATGGGCGACATAAAGAGGGCAATGACTGAAAAAATAGACAGGGCAATCAGCACTTCGATGAGCGTAAAACCTTTTTCATTCAAGGTTTCCGCAGATTTCGGTTTGTTTATGAAATGGTTCTTTATCAACACTTACGCACACCTCCTTAGGCTGAATGGAATCAGTCCAAGAGATTTTGTAATTAATGTTATTCAGATTTACTGAGTAATTTGTAAGTGGCTGATTATTGGTTAATTTTGCTTGTAGCTCCTCAAACATGATTTGCCGTGCCTTTTTTTCTATTTCTAACGTTCTTGTTTGATCCCTCATTTCGATAACCAAAGGGATAAGAAACAGACAAACCATCAAAAGCGCTGAAAGAGATAATAATAGTTCAAGCAAAAAGAATCCGTTATTTTTCCGTAACATAGAACCGTCCCTTTCCAATCAAAACAGTCATTAAATAATCATTTTTTTGAGTTTGAATCACCAAGGAACCAAATTTGTTCACATTTCCATCATGCAGGAATTTAAAATATAATGGGAGCGTTCCTTCCGTTATATAAATATTGGTCGAATATTTCCTTTCAACGATTGGTGGCAACCCATTTCGCAAAAACATTGTGTACTTATATTCACTGGGAGTAAAAACAACAGAAACTTCGTGTTGATGGGAAATAGCATAATTTTGGGCATAATATAAATCCGCCTTCAATTGCGTAAAAAAGGCTGTATCTTCGATGACAATTTGCTCTGGTTTTAAGGAAATAGCAGTCACTAGGGAAAGAATCATAAAGATGGAAAGAACGACTAAGGATTCAGCTAATGTAAATCCCTTTTGGCTATTCCTCATGATGAAGCAACTGTGACATTTCCTTCTGAATCAATCACAACAGACTTACCATTTGGGCAGCCTTTATTGTTTAAATATCCCGCTGTTTCGAGCTCATCAAGAGTCGGAATTTTATTTTTTTCCATTTGATAGGCTTGAACCTGGGCTTGTACCATTTTTACATAGGCATCGCAGCCCTTGTTATTTATATTGGAATTGTGTTTTGCGACATTCGGGATGGTGATTATTAATAAAACAGATATAACCAGCATAACGATCATCATTTCGATTAATGTGAAGCCCTTTTCATTATTCATTTTTTTTATATTCATCCTTTTAACCTCCCATTTTTATATTCCATCTAATAGATGGAACATTGGTAATAAAATTGCTAGATACATTGACACAACAAGAAATCCAATAAATAAGTAAAGAGTTGGCTGAATCGTTTTCAAGCATTTTTCAATCATTTCCTCCATGGTTGACACACAATGCTTGCTGAAAAATAGTAATTCCTGCTCTAATTTTCCATTTTCTTGACCGTGTCGCACAATCATCGAAAATTCTTTTTCAAAAAATGAAAAAGAAGCTATTATCGATTCTAATTGTTCTCCAGAAACAAGTTTTAATTTAATCATTTTCCCGAGCTGGCTATAGAAGGGCTGTCTTTCATTTTGTTCAAAAAGTAACAAAGCTTCTGAGACCGAGATTCCGCCGAATAAAAGGAAACTTAATTGAATGGAAAAGTAGTGGGTAAACAGCAATTTGAGGATCCTGCCAGCAATAGGGATCCGGACTAACAGTTCCCGTTGCTTCAGGATAGAGAATTTTCGGAAGATGTAGTAGTAGTAGATTGCTGTTAAGGAAAAAATACCCAGCAAAGACTCAATAATGATAGGAAAATAATTGTCAAAGGTGTAGATAACCTTAGTGAAGAAATTCGCTTCAAGGCCAAGTGATGTAAAGAGGGTTGTAAATCTTGGCAGCAGGGTATTCTCCACAAACACAAATAGAATACCAGTGATAAAAACTAATAATAATGGATATTGAAGTAATTTTAACAGTTTGCTCATTTCCTTCCCCTTCAACTGGGCAAGACTGCTTCCTTCAAGTAGCGCTTCTGCAAAACTGCCATGCTGTTCAGCATAATAAACATAACCGATTAAATCTTTGTGAAACCCAAGATTTTCTAAGGCATGATGAAATGGTATACCTCTTTTTAATTCCTCTAAACAATCATTTAATTCCTCCTTTCGATGTTTAGGTAAGTGAAAAGATATGGACTCAATTGCTGCTGCAATTGGATACCCCCTGGCTAAAAGTTCACCAATCCTTTTTAAGAAACTTGACTGTTCATTCATAGACCATTTACGTTTTTTCATGATCGTACACCAATCGGTCAAACTCAGTCTCTTGAATATATCCAAGGGCAATTCCCTTTTTTATCACGTCTTTAATCGTCCTGTAGCGGGGTTCAATATTTTCTCCTTTTGCCGCTTTCATAGTTGAGTTTAAATTTCTTCCAGACAACAACTCAAATACACTAGCTCTTTTCCATCTTCCATACGAATAACAAAATGGTGTACAATCTCCCTGACAAAATGGGCAGGTCAACTCAACCAATCTTTGTCCTGTGACAGCAATTAATGTCTGTTCCACCTCTAGCCAATTCACGCCAAATTCCCGAAGGCGATAAACAGCACCCTTAGCATCCCTTGTATGCATCGTAGATAGAACCAAATGCCCGGTGAGAGCTGCTCTCACGGCAATTTTTGCCGTTTCGGCATCCCTGATCTCCCCAACCATTATGATATCGGGATCATGCCGAAGAATAGCTTTTAGTCCGGCCGCATAGGTAACGCCTGCTTTTTCATTAACTTGAACCTGCAAAACGGAATCATAGTTTTTTTCAATTGGATCTTCCAAGGTAATAACATTGCGGTGAAATAGATGGGCAGTTTCATTCAATAGGGAGTAGAGTGTGGTGGTCTTTCCGCTGCCTGTAGGGCCGGTGAAAATGATTAATCCATGAGCGTGTTTAAGGAGAGCTAGTAGTTTTCTTGTCATAGAAGGGAAAAGTGATAGTTGATGAAAAGGGATTTGTTCTTGCTGTGGCAGAAGCCGGATGACCAGACTCTCTCTGCTGTTAGATGGTAGGGTAGAAAGCCTTAGGCCCATTAACTTTCCGTCAACCTCACAAAAAATGGCCCCGTTTTGCGGACGTCTTCTTTCTCCGATATCCATATTTGCTGTAAATTTAAAATGTGAAATTAATCTGTCGCATTCTTCTTTTGGAAGTGATAATCGGGGAATAAGCTTGTTGGTTAAACGAATCTGGACAAGTGTGTCTTTCCTCTGTGGGATAATGTGTATATCTGTTGCCTGGTTCCTGGCCGCATCTGTGATGATCTTGTTTGCTAAAATTTCAATTGAGCTGCCAATGGGTAACACCACCTTTTAATTTTGTTTGTGTAAATTTTCGACATAGTTCTATCTTTTCCTTCTTTATTTTTAAAAAATAAAATTTTTTTATTTATATTGTTACAATATAAAGTCTGTAATTGTGAACATTTTCTAAACATATAGTGTTTACGTTGTTAACCTCATTCCCTCTTTTTTATGGCTGTATTATAATGGAATAAATTATGGGGGTCCGAGGTGAACTAGAGATGGAACAGACATTGAAAATAACAAACGTTTTATCAGATCCAACGCGGTACTACATTTATCAATACATTACGAAACGCCATCAAGAAGTAACTGTTCAGGAAGTAGCAGATAATTTTAATATTCATCCGAATGTGGCAAGGCTGCATTTATCCAAGCTCGAAGATGTCAATATGCTGGTATCAGAAACAAAGAAAACAGGTAAAGGCGGGAGACCAAGCAGATTATACCGTTTATCAGATGATGTGATTCAGCTTCACTTCCCATACCGCGATTATATGCTTTTATCAAAAGTTGCGATTCAAACCATGATTTCTCTTGGAGAAGCAGGCAGAGAGGCTCTTTTCTTAACAGGAAAGCGTTTTGGGGCTGAGATTATTGAGCAGGAAATGGCAAAAAGATCTTTAGGCGAAGAATTAGAATTCGATCAAAAGCTAACTATATTAAAAAGTGCTGCAACACTTGCAGGATTCTATCCGGAATTTGAGGCTAATGGTGACAAGACAAAAATTTACTTCCAAATATTCAATTGTCCTTTTAAAGAAGTAGCAGAGGTGCATACGGAAACAGTTTGCAGTATGCACCACGAATTTTTAAAAGGAATGTTTGGAGCTCTTTTTGAATCCGTTGAGCTGATTGAAAAAGAAAATATGATTACTGGATGTGAAACCTGCTCCTATCAGGCGCTTGTTACAAACTAATTCGAAACCATTATTTACATTGCACCTCCTTTTCTTTATAATATTGTAATGATGGTATCGTAGGGTAAAAGGAGGGATACATATGGATCGCATGTTCAGAGTTTGTGGGTTCTGGACGGGAATTTTCACCGTTATGTTATTTCTTGGTGATTTGGATAAGACAGCTATGCTATTCTTAGCCCAAACAGGATTCTTCGTTCTACTTAGCTATTTAAAACTTTCCGAGCGTATGTATATGTATGTGTTCGGAGCATATTTAACGATTTTCTTCGCGGGCTTTACATATTGGACAACGTTCATGATGCCGCTTGGTGGAGGAGAATAAAAAAAGTAAAAACGCCGTTTATCCGGCGTTTTTATTTTTTAGGGTGTGTTAAAGGTCAATTTTGATTTTGAACCTTGTTGATTGGAGCGGAGGGCACTCGACTCCTGCGGGATAGAGAGGTCACTGGAGACCCCACAGGCGCAAAAGCGCCGAGGAGGCTCCAGGGCCTCCCCGCGGAAAGCGAGTGCCCCGAGCGAAAATCAACAACCAAATTTAACACAGCCATTTTTTATAGGGTGAAAACTTCATTTTCACTTAAGGACAGACCTTTTTGTTGAATGATTATATGAAAATAAGCGCTCATTCCAGAAGGCAATATTAAGCTGCGGATGGCGCGGTTTCTTTTGCTAACCTCTGAAAAAGGGTTGGGATCATAATGATTCTCTAATTCCTCTAAAATACCGGTTTTAAGTAAGAATTCATCCTGTCTAAGCTTGGTTATACATCGTAAATGAACCTGTTCCCCTTTTTGAATAAGGTAATCAAAATGGATATGGGTTGTAATATCCATCTCTCCAGGATTTTGCAGGATATTATCGATCATTTTATGCTGATAATATCCCCTTAGGCTTCCGCGTGCTCTTCTTGGTTCCATCCACTCATCATTTGTATAGCCATAGTCTGCTGTCACGACAAGCCCTCTTGTTAGAACACTTGAGATATCCTTTAGCATGTTCGCCATGGCCAGTGGAACCTCAATTCGCTGATTTTCCTTCAAAACAATTTTACTCTCCTGTAAAAAGTTGAGAATATCTTGATTTTCCAATGGAATCATTTGCTCAATGAATTCTTCATTCTCAAGCCCCACCATTACTTCATAATTCTGACCATTCTTTTTTTCGATTACCTGAACGGGGAGTGCGTCAAAAAGTTCATTTGAAAAGATCACACCGTCAAACATTTGCATTTCCTTCAAGCTCGTTATTTGTGAAACTGAAGGAAACGCCTGTAGTAATTCCTTTTGCAATTTCCTATGATAAGGACTCGTTTCTACAATCACGTATTTTAATGGGGTTTTGACTGTTTCGTTCCACTCTTGTAAGAAGGACTGGGCAAAGCGGCCGTTCCCTGCACCAATTTCGCAAAATACAGGTTCAATTTTTGCGCTATCACATAATCGTGAAAACCATTTAGCGATGATTCTGCCATACACGTCAGAAATATTGCTCGTCGTAATAAAATCACCTTGACGACCAATTTTCTGTTTTTCTTTTATATAATATCCTTGTTCTGGGTGATAAAGTGCTGCACCGATGAAATCAGCATATGTAATTTGCTGGGATGGTGAATTTAATATTAACTGTTTTAAATAGGTTTTCATCTCTGCTGCTCCTTTTAATTAACACTATTGACATAGTGGAAACTTTATTATATTGTAAGGTTAGTAGCTTAACAATATCCCCTCCCATTATTAATTAATAGAACATCCCCCAGAAAGACCCTTCTCATTAGGAGAAGGGTCTTTCTATTTTAAAACCCGTTCAAAAATGGATTGCTGTCCATTTCATCGACAATGGTGGTTACAGGGCCATGGCCTGACAGGACATATGTTTCCTCCGGTAAGGTTAAAAGCTTGTCATGAATACTTTTTAGAAGCAAGTTATGATTCCCTCCAGCAAGGTCCGTACGACCAATACTACCTTGAAATAAAGCATCACCAGAGATGACAAACCCTTCCTGCTCAAAATAAAAAGATACACTTCCTGGAGAATGACCTGGTGTATGAAAAACTGTAAATTCAAATTCACCAATTTTCATGACGCCCTCAGTTTTTAAAAGATGATCGGCAGGTCGAACTCTGATTTCTTCCATTAACCTAAAGAATTGCGAGCCATTTAACGCAGGGTCGCCAAGCCATTTTTCTTCCTGTTTGTGAACATAGACAGGGATTTCATAAGAATCTCTTACCTCATTTACTGCACCAATATGATCAAAGTGCGCATGGGTTAGCAGGATGGCAACAGGTTTTAAAGCTCTCCTTGTTAACAAATTGATTAGTTTTTTTGCTTCACCACCAGGGTCGAAAATTAAGCATGACTTATCAGGATTTTCAACGATGTAGCAATTAGTTTGAATGCTTCCTAAGGGAATTTGCTGCCATTTCATTTTAATAGTTCCTCCAACTTGGAATTTAGATACAATTATTTTACACTATTACTCAGGTTGAGAGAAAGAAATGCGATTAAAGGGGGATATTAAAATTGAGGAAGGACTCTCGACAAATGAAAGAAAAAAATATAAAATAGGAATCGAATGTATATAATATAGTTACATAATTTTCTTAGTACTTAGGCTATCTGCCTGCTTAATACTTATAAAGGGGGTTTTCTCATGGGTTTGGTTATTATTTTTGCTCTCATAACCGTTCTTGCTGCATTTGGAGGATTAAGATCACTAAAGAATAAAAATATGCTAGGTGCATTTTGGGGAGTAGCTTCGTTTCTTGTTTTTGGCTGGTTTACAGTCATGACAATTGTTGAATCAGGTTTTCCAACTGGAGCTCACTAAGTTTAGGAAAAAAAGACTGTCAGCTGACAGTCTTTTTTTATTCAGAATTTGTAAGGTTTTATTCTTTTATCAGTTCATATATTTTTTTGGTTTTGATATCAATCATTTTTTCAAAGTTGTTTCCATATAAAATGGCTTCACCTGATGGTGAAATATTAATGGGCTCATTTTTTAAGCCATCCATTATTACTTTGTTGGTCCCCTTCTTTAGATCATATTGCGCAAGCTGAAAACCATCGGTATAAGAATCCATCTCACCACTGCTCAGCGGTTTTAGAGTATAGAATTGCCCTTTATTCTCATTGTAATCATAAAAAGGCACTAACCAATCAGAGAAATTTGTTAGCTGTGGGATAGAAAACGTGAAAATTTTATTTTTACTTTGGTTAGAAAAAGAATAGGTTGCAACTGATTGATCTTGCTTATTCACCGAGATAATCATTAGTAAATTAGGAAATGCCGAAAATTGAATTGCTGAAGGAACTATGTTTTTTTCGGTTCCACTTTCTAAGTCCTTTTCTATGAGGGGAGCAAATAATGACGGGCTATTCTTATCCCAATTTAAAAAAGCAATATTTTTCACATTTAGCCACTTTATAAAAGGCTGCGGTAGTGATACTTCGTTCGTATTTGCCTTTTTCATATCAAGTAACAACACTTTAAATGTCCAATCTTCAGCAAAATTTGAAACGAGGATTTGCTCCTCGTTATAAGGATTCCACTCAAATTCTAACTCATAAGAGGCAAATGATTTGCTAAGCCTTTCTATTCCTTTTGCATCGATAATCGTTACTAAGCCTTCATACGAAGATGGAGAGGAATGAATCAAGAGATACTTTTTTGATGGACTAATTTGGACTGTCACGATTGGATACTTACTTTTAAAAATCAAGTCACTTTTACCTGTTAATAAATGATACCGATAAACATTTGAAGTCTGATTTAAATTGGTAATATAAATAAGTTCAGTATCTGAAAGCCACCCAGCAATCTTGTAAAATTCACCATCTGGCGAAGATATCGGTAATTTCCAAGCACTTACTTGTGTTGTAATCGTTGTTTTGGGTTTATTATTTTCATTAGTCAATTTAGGCTTTTGCTGTTCTTTGTTGGCACATGCTGCCAAAAGGAGGGTCAAAACAATTAAAATGATCGACAAAGTTCCTCTTAATTGATTCACCTATCCCCCTCCTTTAATCCCTGAATTTTATATTGATAATTAATTTTAATGAGAATATATGCACATTACAAGTAATGAGCTTTGAAAATTTATAAATAAAGGGCTGCAAAAAATATCCCTTCCGAGCGTTTCATGATTTCAGGAAATTGTGAAAGTGGCAGGGGGTTTATCCCCTTTCCTAATTCTAAAGTAAAACCTGGCCGTTTAAACTCCTGAATAAACCAATCTTTATATCCTGCATGGCTATTTACATAACGAATTGCTTCGTAACCACTGACTCTTTCAAATTCTTTTGCCATTGACTCTGATTCCTCTGGTTCAAAACCTTCATAGCCCCAATAAAATTCCTCCCCTTGGGTGTGAAAGGCTAAAATACAATCAAATGGATTATTTTTAGCCAAATCAGCCATGGCGATAGCTTCAGGTTCTGTTAATGGCTGTTCGCCAGGGAAGTCTCTTGGTGCAGGAGCTTTTGGCCGTTTGTTTTGTTTGCATAGATTCCAGTTAGCCGGAAATTGATTATTTAAATCAATTCCCCTTATATTTGCCTTCCAATGAATAAAATCATCACTGCCATCATTGATACTGATGACCTCGTCCTTGAAACTGGATGGGGGGCCATTTAAGACCAGGTCTACACCATCGGGGTTTACCATCGGAACAATCGATAATTCCACTTCTTGATATAAATTTATGGCATTTCTACCATGTATCAAGCAGCCATTTGTTAACGAGAGTAAATAATTATTTAACAGATTCATCAAGACCATGGTTGTAATCCATTCATTCGCATGAAAAGAGGCATTCATATGTACTTTTTTAATACCTTTTCCAATCCGAATTTCCTGAATTGAATTCCCAAGGACACTTTTTCCGATTGTATTAACGTTAATAAATGGGTACGTTTTTATAAAATGATTGATAATCTTTATTAAACTCTTATAATCATAAGCAGCTTTTGTTGTTGTAAAAGGCTTCTTAATTCTTTCTGGCAAGTAAATTGTTTCACCAATCGTTAATTGATTGTAATCCTTGTTTTGATTTAGTATTTGAATCGCATCCACTGCTAAATGTTTCGATTCTGCTATTTTCCAAATAGTATCGGCTTCTTTAATGGTATATGGAATAGAAATATAACCAGGTAATTGTATCTTTTCAGAAACTTTCATATTAGCTGGATCAATTTTAGGGTTGGAATCAACAATAAGATTGAGTGGTACCATAAACAAATTACTTAAATATGAAAAGGTATCCCCGGAGCGTACAATAATTTCCATATTATCTCCCTCCATTTTATATGTAACATATGAAAGAGATTAGAAAAAATGATTTTTAAAAGAAAAAACCTGCAAAAATGCAGGCTCAGTCTTTATCTAATCCTATTTATTTAATTTATTTTTTATGAGCCATGCCGCACCTAGAACACCTGCATCATTCCCTAGTGTGGCAACTGCTATTTTAGTAGAATTCTTTACTGAAGAAAAGGCAAATCGCTCAAAGTTTTCCTGAACACCGTTTAATAAAATATCACCAGCTTTTGAAACACCGCCGCCCAACACAATTTTTTCCGGATTGAGTGTGTTGGCGATACTAGCTAAAGTAAATCCTAAATGAAAGGAAACCTCTTCTAAAACCTTTACAGCCAGAGGATCACCATTTCGAGCAGCATCAAAAACATCTTTGGCCGTGATTTTTCCGGATGTATGAAGCTTTTCAGCTAATTCACCCTGTGAACCGCTTTTCGAAACTTCTTCTCTTGCCAACCGAACTATACCTGTTGCGGAGGCCACGGTTTCGAGACATCCTGTTTTCCCGCAATTGCAAGGAGCACCACCAAATGGAATCACGGTAATGTGGCCGATTTCTCCGGCTGCACCGTTTGCACCTTGGATAATGTTCCCGTTTGCAATGACACCGCCGCCTACTCCCGTTCCAAGCGTTACACAAACAAGGTCCTTCGCTCCATTCCCTGCACCTTGCCACATTTCTCCTAATGCTGCACAGTTTGCATCATTTTCAATTGCTGCTGTTAAAAACGTTGCTTCTTCAAGGCTTTTCTTTAATGGATAATTATCCTTCCAGCCCAAATTCACTACATTTAAAATAATCCCAGATTCATAATCTACCGGTCCTGGTGCACCCATCCCGATTCCTATTAACTGATCTTTGTGAATGTTTAACTCATGAATTTTTTCATCAATTGATTTTGCAAGATTAAAAGTAATATTTTGACCTTCATTTGAATTATCTGTTGGAATTTCCCATTTGTAGCTAATTGCTCCATCCATTGTAATAAAAGCTATTTTCGTTGTAGTACCACCTAAATCTACTCCGACTATCAGCTGTTCTGACATTTTATTCACCCATCTTTATGCTTGATTTTTTTCTTTTTGGAATTGTATTTCTTGCCTCAAAATTAATAGAGCGGTTTGATATTCTCTCTGCTCAATCAATTGGGATTGAAACAGCTCGTTTAATTCTGCTTCCATCATTTCAAGGTCTGCAACCCGATCTCCAATATAAATAATCGTTCCAAATTTCTTTAAAAATTGCTGAATATCATAAATCGTCTTCATCTAGGGTCTCCTTAGTCTGAAAAATGGAGAAAATATTTATTCTAATAGAAAAAGTATAACCCAAGCCACCAGTCTCCTCAAGGCAATATTATTCTAAATGGCCAGATGATTGAAGTAACTGATTAATTTGTTTGACTAACTCTGCATATTGCTTTTTATCAGGATTTAACTTTGCCGCTTCCTCAGCATATTTTTTGGCTTTTATAAAGTCATTTTCTTCTAAGTAAACGAGTGCAAGGTTATAATGAGCCTCAGTGAATTTAGGATTTAATTGGATTGCACGTAATAAATGACTTTGGGCATCTTCAAGCATCCTCTGTTTAATTTCGACAAAAGACAATAAGAAATAAACTTGTTCAGAGGGATGTGTAGAATCTTTTTCTACCTCTCTTAGTATTTGATATGCTTGCTCATAATTTTCTTGTTTAATATATTCCTGTGCAACAATTAAATTAGACTGTTGATCTTTACCTTCAGCAACATTACTATAACCATATGATAAAGTCCCCCATAACACAGCTGTTGCCGCTAGTAAAAATAAAAGCTGCCATAAGGGCTTCTTCTTTTTAGGGAGATGAACCACTCCTGACGCGAGAAAGCCGCCGATTAACCCGCCTATTGGCCTGCATTATCTATACCTTGATTGGAAAATCCAAAGAAAAGATTCAATAATAAAATGATGATGAATGCCGGACCCATTGTTCGTGAAAAAAGTTTCGGATAAGAAAGTCCAAAATAAAGCAGTGCACCAGCACAACCAAAAATCGCTCCGCTTGCTCCTGCCGAAATATTATCACTAAATAAAAAACTGCCAATAAAACCCGCGGCCCCTGCAAATAAATAGATAAATAAAAAGCGAAGATTTCCAAAGATTCGTTCCACTGCTGTTCCAAGAAAATACAAACTGATGGAATTCATAGCAAGATGCCCAAATCCAATATGGAGAAAAATCGGTGTTATAAATCTCCACCATTCTCCATTATGGATATAGGGGTTAAATTTCGCCCCATATTTAAGTAGTGTTGAAGTATTGGTACTTCCTCCATGTAGCTCAAGCCAAATGTACATCGCTATTTGAATGAAGATAAATAGATAGGTGTAAAAAGGTTTGCCGTGCGAAAGGATGGCTTTTTCCGTTTTCATTTTTTGAATAGCATGGCCCAAGGCTGTCTTTTTAAGCGTTTCCACTTCTGTTTCTAAAACATCCTCTTTAATCGGAAAATGAACCTCTTTTTGGAGCAAGTTGGACATTTGACTGAAACCGGAATCATATATATCCTTTGCCAAGATGATTGAACGAACAGTGGTTTTATTAGAGTCAGGATAGACATACGGTTTGTCGATACGGAATTCATAATCATCTACAGGTGGATGTTGACTGACATAAATGTTGATAACATTTAATTCATGGCGACCAATCTGCCCGCGCACCCTTTCTCCATTTGCTGCAGTGAACTCAATGTCTCTTTGCATTGTATTGCTCCAATCTAAATCATGGAGAAGCATTCTAATAATAGGAGCTTGTTTATTTTCAAATTTTTCAAGCCATAGCTCTCGTTGGTTCTCAAATAATTGGATCATTCTATAGCCATGATCAGCTATTAAAAAATAGGCCAGCCTCCAGAATATGTACCCCTCTTTACTATTCATATCTCACCAACTTTCAATAAGCCTCGTTTCCTTCATTATAACCGAAATGGCTCGTTCCATTAATATCAAAATAAAAAACCATCTGTGGTTTTCACCATTCAGATGGTCTTCCAAATACCGATTGCATCATTTTCTGTTTTACGCCTGGCATACTCATAAATGAACCTACTGCAATCCTGCGCATCCAGCTAGAACCGAGCAAAACATTAATCAGACGGTATCGGTAACGGAATGCAAAATAACCAATTGACCCTATCATTAAAATAGACGTTAACATTCGAGACATTTTCATCCCTCCTGCTACTATTCTGTGATGATAATAACTATTTTATCCAATTGTAGTACTTAAATATTTTTAAAAACTGGCTCCATTGTTTTCTTTAATACATTTACAGAATTCGTAAATTTTTGTTTTTCCTCTTCATTCAATTCAAGCTGGACAATTTCTCTTATTCCATTTCGATTTACCACAGCAGGAACACCAATGTATATATCGTTTTGACCATATTCACCGTCTAAATAAGCGGATACAGTAAGAACTGAATTTTCATTTTGTAATAATGCTTTTGTCAATCTCACTAAGCCCATGGCAATACCATAGTAAGTAGCCCCTTTTCGCTCAATGATATGATAGGCTGCATCTCGAACGTTTAAAAAGATTTGGTCAAGATCCTCTTGTCTAAAGTCTTGTTTATTTTTTGTCCACTCAGAGATGGAGGTTCCAGCAATATCGGCATGGCTCCAAACTGGCAGCTCTGTATCACCGTGTTCCCCAATAATATAAGCATGAACATTTCGCGTATCAACGTCAAAATAATCACCCAGTAAAAAGCGAAATCGGGCTGTATCTAATATGGTACCAGATCCGATAACGCGTTCTTTTGGAAGTCCAGAAAACTTCCATACGGCATAGGTTAAAATGTCTACTGGATTGGTGGCTACTAAAAAGATCCCATCAAAGCCGCTAGCCATGATTTCTTCAACGATGCCCTTGAAAATTCTTGAATTTTTCTCCACAAGGTCTAACCGGGTTTCACCTGGCTTCTGATTGGCGCCTGCCGTTATCACAACAAGGTCTGCCTGCCCGCAATCTTCATAGCCGCCGTACCATATTTTTGTTCGGGATGGGGCAAAAGGCAGCCCATGATTTAAATCCATTGCATCGCCTTCTGCTTTATTTTTATTTAAGTCGATTAATACAAGCTCTTCAGTGATTCCTTGATTTAATAAGGCAAATGCATAGCTTGACCCGACAAAGCCTGTTCCTATGAGAGCAACCCTATTTACACGATTTAACATACTGACTTCCTCCTAACTTAATCAATAAGATGAATAAACCCTATCGCAATAATGGCAGCTGTCAAACCTGAAATGAAGTTAACCATATCATTATCCACAAACGGAAAACCTTTTGTTCGAGTTGTTGTCAGCCCACAATGAACCCGTTTTTCTGTTTGAATTCCACATTTTTTACATTTAAATTCTTGTTGATAAAAGGCCCCTATCAGAGTATCAATGATATTCCCTAAAAACCCTAACAGAAAAACGATACTACTTTCAAAAATTGTTAATTGAAAAAACCACATACTAATCAATGAAATCAATAGGGATCCACCTAATGCCGCTGAACTTCCTAATAAACTGATTGCCCCGGAAGTCCCTTTTTCAATTCGCTTAAATGTGCGTATGTATATAGGGTTATTTTTACTTAAGCTCCCTATTTCAGATGCCCAGGTATCAGAATTAGCGCTTGCTAAGCAGACAACAAATCCAATTAACCAAAGTTCAACATGATGGAAATAATAGATGATACTAAAAAGTGCGGCAGCACCTCCATTTGCTGCAACCTGGCGCCAGTCCCTAGTTGCACCTTTAGCTAGCTTCTCTTCAATTTTCCGCTTATCCGAGCTTTTATATTTTGACCAAGAACTTGATGAGGCAAAGAAGGTGCCGAGCAGGATTAGCCCCTTAACACCAAAACCTAAATAAACAGCCAGTCCAACAAAAATAGCCGCAAAAGCGCCTGATTTAGTTAAGGATCTATCTTTATAACCTACAAAGCTGGCAATGATGATCATACCTGATATCAAAACGGCTTCCATCATGTTATTTTTACGGTCTCTTCAGGTGTAATAATTTTCGAAACAGGAATATCGTGCTTTTCAACAGCGAATTGTGGAATGATTTGCTGGTTAAAGGCCAGTGATAAACTTTCTCCGATGTAATTAGTTAAAAACCGGTCATAGTACCCCCCGCCAAATCCCAACCGATAACCATCTCTTGTGAATGCTAAACCAGGTACAATTAAAAGATCAATGGAGGCGGGTTCTATTTCTGTGGTCAGATCAACTATTGGTTCAAATAAGCCAAAAAACACGGATTCCAGTTGTGAAAATTCAGTCAAAGTTCTAAACGATAATCTTTTTTCCTTAGGATAGCACTTGGGGATTACGACTTGTTTTCCTTCTTCCCAGGCTTTCCGAATAATTTGATATGTATCGACCTCAGGTTGTGCTGAAACGGTGATTCCAATTATGTTTGCATGTTTCCAGACGTCTTCATTATACAGCCTGCTGGCAATTTTATAAGAATAATCCTCGTAGATGGGTTTTGAAAGCTTTGAGAGTGTTTCTTTCATTTGTTTACGAAGGGTGTTTTTGTCAAACATATAAAATGACCTCCTTTTTTATGCAACAAAAAAAGCAGCAGGAAGCCCTACTGCTTATTTTGTTTCACGGTGTGCTGTTGTGCGCTTTTCTCTTGGGCAATATTTCTTAAGCTCAAGACGATCTGGGTTGTTACGTTTATTTTTTGTTGAAATATAGTTACGGTCTCCACACTCAGTGCAAGCTAACGTAATATTAACACGCATGTTATTTCCCTCCAAACGATTAAGCTAGTTCGTTCATACGACTTTTCTATAATATCATTTTTCAAAAGGAAATGCTAGTGGATTTTTAAAAAGCCCTTGTTCCATGGAAATCAATTCATTTTTGTTGGATCCAACAATCGACCAAGTGTTCATTTTTCTGGTCTCATGCTTTCCTAAAGTCATTTTCATAGCAAAAATACTAGCAGCAGGACCACCAGCCATCGGTTGATATTTTAAGCTTCCTGTTTGAAGTGAACTCCATATTTGATCTGTAAAAGCAGACCATTGAGGAATAGTTGTATATTCTCTTATTCCAAAACCTTCATATTTGGCATTTATGAGAAAAACATTATTTTCTGCCACATGAAAAATTCTATTATCAGTTGGCGAAACAAACGTTAAATTGTCTTTGTTAATATTTGAATAATGGTGCATCGCTAAAACTTTAACTTCTTTTTTTTGATTACTGTGATTACTTACATAAATACTTGAAAAACGAATTTTCGAGTGGATTTGTTCTTTCTTTACTTTGATTACCAACTCTTCATCAAATATTACCTTTTCTGTGCTATTAGGAAACCAATAATATTTTCCATTTACCCAAATCCCAGGAATATACTGAAGCGATTCTATTGCAGCTGGACTGACGAGATTTTGTTTTCTTTTTTGATGCTCTGTTAGATTCATATTACCTTCACCTTTTACAAATTATTTGATGATACAAATTATTGGCGTTAGTGCAAACAATCAATATATGTGGAAATAGACAAATTATTCATACTTATTGTTAATTTAATCCTATCATCAGATTGGCAAGGAGACAATAAACGCAAATTGTCGCTTTTTGCTTTGGCTTCGACAAAAAAGGTGAAGCATTATGCTTCACCTTAGGCATTCAAATTAACACGTTGTCCAGATACAAGATATACGACGTTCTCGGCAATATTGGTTGAATGATCGGCAATTCTCTCTAAAAATCTGCACACAAATGCTAATTGGATAATTTGGTTCGTCGAGCTTGGATTTCGTGGAATGTATCCCAACAGCTCTTGGATTAAGATTCCAAACATTTTATCAACATTGTCATCCTTTTCCGCACATTTTCTTGCAATTGTAATATCTTCGGAATAATAGGAAGTAATAGAATCTGAAACCATTTCTAGTGCCATTTCCATCATATTAGGGATATCAATTAGTTCTTTTATATGTTTTTCTCTTCCTATATGCACGGCAGATTTAGCAATATTTACGGCCATATCAGCCATTCTTTCCAATTCTGATGATACCTTTAAAGCGACATTAATCTTCCTAAGATCAGTTGCCACGGGAGATTCTCTTGCGATCAATAATAATGCTTTGTCGTTTATTACTTGGTCCAATTCATCAATTTCATTATCACCATCGATGACTACCTTCGCTCTTTCAATATCCTGGTTAATCAAAGCAATCATGGCTTCCTTGATAGCTTGCTCCGACTTTTTTGCCATTTTTAAAAGCATGGCTTTCAATTCATTTAAATTTTGATCAAAGTTTGCTCTTGTACTCATATTAGCCACCCCATCATCCGAATCTTCCCGTAATATAGCCTTCAGTGCGCGAATCTTTAGGATTTGAAAAAATAGTCGAAGTTGAATCTAATTCTATTAATTCACCCATCAAAAAGAATGCTGTTTTATCTGATACCCTCGAGGCTTGCTGCATATTATGGGTAACAATCACAATCGTATATTTTTCTTTCAGTTCAAGAATTAATTCCTCTATTTTTAAAGTTGAAATCGGATCTAGCGCGGAGGTCGGTTCATCCATTAATAGCACATCTGGTTTTGTTGCAAGGGCCCGCGCAATACATAATCTTTGCTGCTGTCCACCAGAAAGCCCTAAAGCAGGGGCATGGAGACGGTCCTTCACTTCATCCCATAAAGCTACGTCCATTAATGATTTTGTGACAACTTCGTCTAAATGGGTTTTCCGCTTAATCCCATGAATTCTTGGCCCATATGCAACGTTATCATAGATCGACTGTGGAAACGGATTACCCTTTTGAAAAACCATCCCAACATGTTTGCGCAGTTCTACCAAGTCTATTTTTTTATCTAAGATATTTTGACCATTAATATTGATTTCCCCAGTCATTTTTACATTTGGGACCATATTTATCATCAAGTTTAGTGTTTTTATAAACGTAGATTTACCACAGCCAGAAGGACCAATGATAGCCGTAACCTCTTTTTTATTAATCGGAAAGTTGATGTTCTTTAAAGCATGATGCTCACCATACCACAAATTAAGGTCTTTAATATCAAATATTTCTCTGGTTAATGTCGTAATTGCCATACCTTTTCCCCCTTATCCAAACCTTCCAGAAATATATTCTTCTGTTTTTTTGACAGATGGATTGGTAAAGATTTTTTCTGTATTGTCAAATTCAATCAAATCACCGTTTAAAAAGAACGCAGTTTTATCTGAAATACGTGATGCCTGCTGCATATTATGGGTAACAATGATAATGGAATAATCCTTTTTCAGCTCAACAATCAGATCCTCAACTTTAGCATTTGAAATCGGGTCGAGTGCTGAGGACGGCTCATCAAGGAGCATGACAGTTGGTTTCATGGCAATCGTCCTAGCAATACAAAGTCGTTGCTGCTGACCGCCTGAAAGTGACAGAGCCGATTTGTGGAGCCTATCCTTTACTTCATCCCATAATGCTGCTTTTTGCAGACTTTCTTCAACTAATTCATTTAGCAAGCTTTTCTTTTTGATACCTGCAAATTTAAGGGCATGTGTAATATTTTCATAAATTGATTTAGGAAATGGGTTTGGCTTCTGAAATACCATGCCAATTTCCTTACGTAAGGCAACAACATTAATTTGATCTGACAGAATATTAAGATCCTCATAAATGATTTCTCCCTCAGCCCTTGCTCCAGGAATCAGGTCATTCATTCGATTAATACTTCTTAAAAAAGTAGACTTTCCACAGCCGGATGGTCCTATGAGAGCTGTAACGGAATTTTTTTCAATATCCAAGGATATGCCATTTACTGCTCGTTTTTCTCCATAAAATATTTCTAAATTATTGACCTTTAATATTTGTTCTTTTTGTGTTTGGCTGTTTGATTGAACAGCTTGTTCTCCGATTTCTTTTTCCTTAAAAGCTGTAACCATCATATCTCCCCGCCCTTTTATTTAGTTGCAGTAATCTTCTTATGAATCCTACTTCCAATCCATCTTGCCAATAAGTTAAAAATTAATACTGAAAGTACTAAAACAGCTGCCGATCCATTCGAAACTTCTTCCACATCCGGAATTAATCCCTGTGTATTTACAGACCAAATGTGGACTGCCAGCGTTTCCGCTGGACGAAAAATATTTAATGGCGATTGCGGGGAAAATGGATTCCAGTTTGCGTAATCGAGTCTTGGTGTTGATAGACCTGCTGTAAATAATAGTGCAGCGGCTTCTCCAAACACACGGCCTGCAGCAAGAATCGCCCCAGTTAAAATAGATGGAAAAGCACTAGGTAAAAGTACCGTTTTAATTGTATGCCAATGAGTAATCCCTAAGGCAAGACTGGCTTCTTTCAAATCACGAGGAACAGAACGAATAGCATCCTCACTAACGCGTACAATGACAGGTAAGTTAAATACAGTTAATGCTAAGGCTCCCCCTAAGATGGTATAACCCCATCCCGTTACGTTAACAAACATTAATAAACCAAACATACCAATTACTATGGACGGAAGTGATGCCAATACTTCAATACAAGAACGGATAATATCTGTTACTTTTCCCGGTTTAGCATATTCAGCCATATAGATTCCCCCACCAACCCCAAGAGGAACGGCAATTAACATCGTAATGAGTAATATATAAAATGAATTGAACAATTGGTCACGAATTCCACCTCCAGCACGTACATTGCTTGAAGGAGTGGTTAAAAATTCTAGAGAAATATGTTTTAACCCATTGACCAAAATATAATAGAATAACCCTACTAGTATGGAAACGATAATGATGGCAATGGCAATAAAGACGCCCGTTGCAATCCGATCGGCTGTTTTACTGTTCATTTCATTTTCCTCCTTGAAGAAAGATAACGGATCAGGAGAATAAACGCGAACGACATAATTAATAAAATTAAGCCCATTGACCAAAGTGTATTATTTTCCACACTGCCATAAGTGGTATGGCCCATATTTAACGTAATGATGGTGGTTAATGTCGCAGACGCGTCTAATAAGCTTGTTGGTAAGTCTCTAACGTTACCGATGACCATTTGAACGGCAAGTGCTTCCCCAAATGCTCTTGCCATCCCAAGCACGATTGCGGTTAATAGTGTAGGCATAGCGGCAGGGACTAACACTTTTCTGATTGTCTGCCAGCGTGTTGCACCTAATGCATAGGAACCTTCGCGCAGATTTTTTGGCAAAGAACTCATTGCATCCGTAGCAATAGTTGTAACTGTTGGCAAAATCATAATTGACAATACGATCATTCCGGAAAGCAAGCTAAATCCAAGTCCGCCAACTTTTTCTCTAATAAATGGTACTAAAACTGTAAGCCCGATGAATCCATAAACAACGGATGGAATCCCCACTAATAGCTCAATAACAGGCTGTAAGATTTTTCTTCCCCAAGATGGTGCAATCTCCGTCATAAAAATCGCTCCGCCAATCCCTAATGGTGCTGCTATAAGTGCAGAAAGAAAGGTAACAGCAAACGATCCAAAAATAAATGGTAAAGCACCATATTCAGGGCTGGCTTGATTGGTAGGATTCCAGTGCTTACTGGTTATGAATTCAATAAGACTTACACCATTTTTAATAAAGGATTGTAACCCTTTTGTACCTAAGAAAATGGTAATGGATATTGTGGCAGATATCATGATCACGGCACACAAAAGAACAATTAATCTTCCCCGCATTTCTCCATTCATATAATTTTTTTTAGATTTCAACAACCTGTCTTTTGCAGGAGCTAACTTTTCCATAATTCGACAATCACTCCTAAACTACGTCATAATAGGGTAAATGCAATTGTGCATTTACCCCGTTCATTATTTTGAACCAAGCATTATTTATTTTTTTGATTTCCTTTTGCGTCACGTTCTACTTCCATTTTTGTTACAGGAAGATATCCTTGCTCTTTTAATAAGGTGTTTTGGATCTCATCAGACATCATATAGTCAAGGAATGCTTTTGTAAGATCAGTAGCTTCTCCTTTTGTATAAGAATGCTGGTATGCCCATACTGGGAATTTACCAGACTGTACATTTTCCGCAGTTGGTTCTACACCATCAATCGCAAGCGGCGTTACAGAATCATCAGTGAAGTATGAGAATGCAAGGTAACCAATAGCGCCATCTGTTTCATTAATAATTTTTTTAACTGTGTTTGAAGAATCTTCTGTGATACCTTCAGCTGGAGTTGCACCATCAAGTGCGAATTTATTAAATACTGCACGTGTACCTGAAGAGTCAGGACGATTTACAAGAACGATTTTTTTGTCTTTCCCGCCAAGTTCTTTCCAGTTCGTGATTTTTCCAGTGAAAACTTTAATTAAATCTTCTTTTTTAATATCTTTAATGCCAACTTTAGGGTTAACTGCTGCGGTCATTCCAACAACCGCTACTTTATGGTCAACAAGCTGATCAGCTGGGATACCCTCTTTTTCTTCCGCAAAAACGTCGGAGTTACCAATTTGAACAGATCCTTCAGCAACTTGTGACAAGCCTGTACCAGATCCGCCTGCATTTACTTGAATATCGACATTTGGATTAGCAGCCATAAATTCTTCAGCTGCCGCTGCCACTAATGGCTGCATAGCTGATGAACCAGAAACGACTAATGAGCCGGAAAGTTCTTTCTTTTCTTCAGTTTTTGTAGTTTTGTCGGTTCCTTCTGACTTATCTTTAGAAGTGCCGCCTCCACATGCAGCCATAAATACCATTAACGCTGCAAATATTGTAAGTAGGCTTAATTTTTTCATACTTTTCATTCCTTTTATTCCCCCTAAGAAATTTGGTGTATTACTATGTTTGTCTGCCTTACATGTTTAATAATAATCAGTTACTGTTAAGCGAGTTTGAATGAATTGTAAAGGTTTTGTAAATCAATGTTGAGATTGTGTAAATGAAAAAACAAAAAAACACCTGCCTCTGACGGAGACAGGTGTTAAGAATATTTAATGGCTATTAGTATTTGTATCAGTAGTTTCAGTAGCTTGTCCTGTATTCTTTAAGTTAAAATATGCATCTAAAACTCTTCGGCCAATTAAGTTATTGATGCTCGGACCAGTGTTTCCTTGATAGGCCCAGGGTACCAATACGGCAATGGCAACTTCAGGATTGTCAGATGGTGCAAAGCTGACAAGACTTAAGTTCATGACAGGAGTACCCCATTTCTTTCTATCTGAACCATAGTAAAAGGCCTGTGCTGTACCCGTTTTTCCAGCCGGGTGATAGGCAGCGCTCTTAAAGAAACTGACTGCCGTTCCATCGCCAACCTGCATGACCATTCGAAACCCTTCCTGAACACGTTTGATCCATTGATCCTTCATATCCAGGTGATTTAATACTTTGGGTTGGATTTCTTCAATAATAGGACCCAGTTCATTATTTTCCATGACTGGCTCACGTATTTCTTTCACAATATGTGGTTGAATCCTATTGCCGCCGTTAGCAATCGTGGACACGTACTGGGCAAGTTGTAAAGGTGTATACATATCATATTGTCCGATTGCTAAGTCCATGAGCAAACCAGGTTTTTTTTCGGCGCCGGTAACTCCAGCCGTTTCTCCGGGCAAGTCAATTCCTGTTCGGCTTCCGAGGCCAAATTGACTAAAGGATCTGCGCATCGTATCGAAGGCAGAATAGTCTAGATCCAAAGGTTGGTTGTAGACATAATGCCCGCCTGCAATGGCAATGGCTGTTTTGAACATATAGACGTTTGATGAAACTTGAAGAGCTCTTAAGTCATTGATGGTACCAAAGGTTTTCCACGATTTTTTAACCTGGGTACCTTTTACTTTTAATGGTTCATCCAGTTGAGTACTGCCTGGTCTAATTGCTCCGGTTTTGTATCCGGTTAGTATGGTCGCACCTTTAACGGCGGAACCAACATTATAAGAGGAAGTGAACGTGCCTAAGGCATAGTCTTGCATTTCCGTTTTGCCTGTTTTTTTATTTTTTCCAATCTGCTTTCCGGCCATTGTTAATATTTCACCTGTGTGTGGGTCCATGACGACAACAAAGGCTCGGTCTAACAGGCCTGTATTCGGTTTTTGCTTAGCACTCCACATTTCTTCTTCAATGATTTTTTCTGTTTCACGTTGGAGATCCATATTTACTGTTAAAACAAGATCTTTTCCTCGCTTACCTTCGGAAACTACTTCTGTTGAGAGGATATTGCCCGATTTATCTGTTACATTTTTAATTTTTGCCTTTTGACCATGGAGAACATCTTCGTATTTCTTTTCAAGATAGCTCGTTCCTACACGGTCATTACGGCTATAATCTCGGGCAAGATATTTATCTAACAATTCTTTAGGTAAACCTGACTGTGACGAGGAAACATCCCCTAATATCGATTTTAGCGTATCTTCAAATGCATACTTTCGATCCCAGTCGGTTGTCGTATCAACACCTGGGAGATTCTCTAGATTTTCGCTGACAATCGCAAATTCTTCCGGCGTAACATCTTTGTTTTTAACAATATGCGGTGTTAAGGCATACCCACTATTAAATTGTCTGTAAATCGCTAATGTTTCAAGTTCTTCGCCTTTAATACTATTAATTTCTTTATCAGATACTCGATCAAGCTGTTTCTGATATATTTGTTTATCGTCTAATTTTTTTTGTTTAAATAAATCCCATTCTTTTTTGGTTATTTTTGCTTTTGCTTCTTTTGGATGTTTTAAAATCCAGAAGTCCTTTTTATCACGGATAGGTACTTTTGAGGTATCGATACTAATTAATTTCCCTAATTTCTCGGCTGTATCGATCATTTCCTTTTGGGATGTTTTTTGAGTTTTAGTATAGGTAATCGCGTTTAACGGGGTGTTATCCACGATAACCTTGCCATTTCGGTCAAACATTTTCCCGCGGGGAACTGGATTATTTACAGTAACATCCTCTGTTCTCTCAATTTCACGTTTAAAATCATCCCCAAAAACTATTTGTAATTCCCCTAGTCGGAGAATGAGGATTGAAAATAGCATAAACACAACAAAGAATAACATGTTCAAGCGGAATGGGACATGCGTCTTCTTTTTCTTTTTATTATTCAAGGTCTATATACACTTCCTTTTTTCAGGGGCTAACATAACTTTCTCTATTTTATTAGATAATGTCCCTTTTTTCTATGAATAACCCTTACCAATTTTTAAATTTCGACAAAAATGCGATGAGTATTGTAGAAATACTCATCGCATTAAGCAACTGGCAGATGGACTCTTTTTATGAAAAAATAAATCAATGTATGACCCGCACCCAAAAATAATAGTAAGATTGGAATGCTTTTTTCCGCATTAAACCAGGTTACGGCTGCTAAAAAGGATAATATGGAAACAATCCTTCCAAAGTTTAAAAAAATTTCTCTAACAACTATATATTCAATTCGCATTTCCGCCGCTTTCCAACCAATTCCGATAACATCATAGGTCGTTGACATATACGGGACGAGCAAAAGCGGATAAGCAATCGCAATCATACCTGCATAGATTAACAATTTTGCATAGCTTACATCCCAAACAACGATGATAACAGCAGCGTATAGAATGATTCCACCAATAAGAATCGCTTTTTTCCGCTGACTTTTTTTAATCAAACGTGAGGCTAAGAAATAAGCAATAAATGATATTCCTGAATTCAAAAGACCAAAAGTTCCTAGAGCCATCTCACTTCCGGTCGACAAATAAACAAAGACGGATATAACAAATAAAAACGTCCCTTCTCTTAGACCCTGAAAAAAGTGGGCATTGGTAATGAGACGCCAATTTTCATTCAATTTTCTTTCCTCTAAAATCCGTTTAAAGCAATATCTCCCATTTGCAGGCCGTGGTTTCAATGAAAAACTCATTAAAACTGCCAGCGCGAAAAGGCCTAATGATAATCCAAATACAATCGTATACCCAGTGAACTTTTCAAATCTGGTTATGATGATTCCTGATGCAATAGGTCCGATCATTCCACCAATGGAAGATAATATTCCCAAAAAACCATTAAAAAAGTCTCTTGTCTCTGGCTCAGTAATCTCAAAGGTCAAGACATTATAGGCAAGCCAATAAAAACCGTAGCCGATTCCAAGCAAACTTCCTAATAAAAGCAAAAAAGTAGCCGCCTTTGTACCTGTGATTAATACCATCAGGTAAAAAAGTGACAAAAAGATAACCCCAATTCTAAGAACAATCACCCGGTCAATTTTCTTTGCCCACCGCCCTGCCAGAATAAACGTCAAGGGCTGCAAAACAACAATCGAAAGGTTATATAGGGCGATATCCGAATATTTCCCTGTTTGCTTCCAAAGATAAATATTCACAAACGTATTGGATAAAGCAACACTCAATGAATACAATCCGCCAATTATCAGTAATAGTGATAAATCTTTTGTTAATTCAACATCACCTAAAAGCTTAAATCTTTTTGCCATAAAAAACTCCCCTTTATCTTATGGGTAGTTTTTAACAATGCGGTTGTTATTATTCAATTTTTGGGGAAACAAAAAGACAGCTGATTAGGCTGCCTTCATTAACGTATTAATGTTGTTTATTTTGCTTCGTTATAACGCTTTGCTACTTCATCCCAGTTTACTACATTCCAGAAGGATGCAATATAATCAGGGCGTTTGTTTTGATACTTTAAGTAGTATGCATGCTCCCATACATCAAGTCCAAGAATTGGTGTTTTACCTTCCATTAATGGAGAGTCTTGGTTTGGAGTGCTTGATAATTCTAATTCGCCATTTGACACAGATAACCATGCCCAGCCAGAGCCAAAGCGAGTTGTTGCAGCTTTTGCAAACTCTTCTTTAAAGCTTTCGAAGCTGCCAAATTTATTGCTGATTGCATCAGCAAGTTCACCACTTGGTGCACCGCCGCCATTTGGTGAAAGGATTTGCCAGAATAATGAATGGTTAGCATGGCCGCCACCATTGTTACGAACTGCTGTACGAGCAGCTTCAGGCACTGCATCTAAATTTGCAATTACTTCTTCTACAGATTTAGATAGTAATTCTTCATTACCTTGTAATGCAGCGTTTAGATTTGTCACATATGTGTTGTGATGACGAGTGTGGTGAATGTTCATTGTTTCTTTGTCAATGTGTGGTTCAAGCGCATCTTCTGCATAAGGTAATTTTGGTAATTCAAATGCCATGATAAACTCCTCCTATGTATCCATGAAATTATTGGCTTTAGCCATATTTAGAATATTTCTAAAGCTTTGTTCTTAACATACCAAAGTTGTGACTTCGTTTCAAATAAAATGCTTACATTCACCATCATTACCATCCCCATTTGAACAACTTTTATTCTTTGCAGAATTAAAAATTAATTACTTATTGAACTTTCGAAAAGTTGTCATAAATAAGCAAAAGGCTTTCTGTCAACGATATTTGTCATATCTGACTTTAGTCACACCCAAAACAAGTAAATGCTTTATTGACATGATGTTAATAAAGCATTTAAATCAAAATGAAGGGTGAAAAGGAGTGACAAAAATGCAGAAAAGCAGCTTTTCCATATATAGTTTAATGGTTCAATTTTTTCAAAAATTAGAGCCAGTACAAAAGATTAAATCAGGTTCCGTTCTTTTTCAAGAGAAAGACCCTGTCAACAATGTTTATTTATTACTTAAAGGCAGTATTTCTCTTGGCAGAGTCCATCTCAGGGGAAAGGATTTCATTTTAAAAATCCTAAATGACCGGGAATTAATTGTCGAGTATCAGCTTTTCAAGACAAATCCGCATTATCAATTCTACGCTAAGGCTATGACGGACTGTGAGCTCATTATCATTAAACGGGAACAATTTGAAGATTTTATATTAACGGATCCAGAGGCTATGAATTCCCTTGTCTCTTGGTTGAGTACAGGTTATTTAAAAGCACAAATGAAATGCCAAGATTTAATTATGAATGGGAAAAAGGGTGGATTATATTCAATCCTTATCCGCTTATGCAATTCCTATGGCGTTATGACTGAAAATGGAATCCTCATTGACCTGCCATTAACCCACCAAGAATTAGCTAATTTAACATATGGAACAAGAGAAGTTATTCAAAGAGCCTTAAAAGAATTGCGGGAAAAAGACGTTATTTTATATGAAAATCAGACATTCACCGTTAAAAATATCCATTATTTAAAAGAGGAAGTTGATTGTCAAAATTGTTCATTTGAAATTTGTGGATTAAACTAATTTTTGCCACCTTCATTTCAACAAGCAAATAAGCTTCAATAATAGCTCATTTCTTGTATATAAGGTTTACAAAAGCTACAATAGAATGGTGAATCTAACTGAAGGTGGTCTTTATGAATATTTTTAAGCAATTTATTAAAAGTATATATTCTCCAAAGGATATTGCTTTATTCCGTTTTCAAGGAATTGGAAAAACCATTTTATATGTGTTCTTCCTATCACTTATCTCCGTTTTGCCGTCTATTATTTTCTTAAGTACAGCACTTTCTACTGGAATAAATTCGGCTCAATCAATCATTAAAAATGAATTACCATCTTTTTCAATCAAAAATGAACATTTATCTGCAAAAACCAATGTTCCCATAACAATCAATAAAAATGATTTTACAGTTATTCTTGATCCAACGGGCACAGTTAAAGCTATAGATGTGGAAGATGAAGGAAATGCCTTTGCCCTGTTAAAAGATGAATTTGTTTTTGCTACAGGTGGTCAAAGTGAAACATACCAATATTCTATGGTAGAGGGAATCAATTTAACTAAAGCTGATTTGCTTAAGTTTATCGATTCAATCAGCGGATTAAAGGGTATTATTATCCCAGTACTTTCCATATTTATTTATTTGTTTTCCAGTGCCGCAAGTTTCATTGAAGTTTCAGTCTTAGCATTGATTGGATTAATGTTAAAGAATCTGGCTGGAAGGAAACTGACTTACCGTCATTTATGGAGGATGGCAGCATATAGTGAGACTCTTCCAACTATATTTTTCACCATAATGGCTGCTATTAAAACAACAGTGCCAAACAGCTTTTTCATCAATTGGTTTGTTGTTATTATTGTCCTTTTCTTAGCGATAAATGAAATTCCAAGACCTAAAAAGGCCAGCTAAAAAGCATCTCCATTCAGATGCTTTTTTTCATTTTTTGGTTCTATTAAATTGAGGACAAGCATACCCATGTACTAACTTTCCTTTTGGGGGCTTGTCCGATGAAAAAAATATTTGGTATCCTTTTCACCATTCTTGTAATATATGTCATTTATTTAGATTTAACAGTCGGTACCCTGGCCCCACCTACTTCACAGCAGGTAGATTCAAAACCAGTGTCTATTGTAAAGCATCAAACCAGCATGCCTTCATTTGAAGCAAAGGTAAAACCCGGTGAAACAGTCATATCGATTGTAGAGCATAGGTTGGAAAAACCACTTCCGGTGGCAATAACTGATTTAATAGAAGACTTTAAAAAGTTAAACCCTGGTCACAATCCAGAAAAAATACAAATTGGGGCTACATATCAATTCCCTGATTACTCAAAATAAAGAGGACATATCCTTATTCTTGTCAAAAATAGAAAAGGACTGATAAAATAAAGTCGAATTGTTTTTTTAATCTTATTATTCGAATCCCATTTTGAAGGAGCGAATTCCACGTGAGTGAAATTATACATCGTACAAAAACCCGGCCCGTGAAGGTTGGAAATTTAACCATCGGTGGTAATAACGAATTAATTATTCAAAGTATGACAACAACAAAAACCCACGATGTTGAAGCAACAGTTGCCGAAATAAAACGACTTGAAGAGGCAGGCTGTCAGATTGTCCGCGTTGCTTGTCCAGACGAACGTGCAGCCAATGCGATCTCTGAAATCAAAAAAAGAATCAATATCCCGCTTGTTGTCGATATCCATTTTGATTATAAATTAGCTCTAAAAGCAATAGAAGGCGGAGCGGATAAAATCAGAATTAACCCAGGTAATATCGGAAAACGCGAAAAAGTTGAAGCTGTGGTAAAGGCCGCAAAAGAACGCGGGATTCCCATCCGGATTGGAGTCAATGCCGGATCTTTAGAAAAAAAGATTTTAGAAAAATACGGCTATCCTACTGCAGACGGTATGGTTGAAAGTGCACTCCATCATATTAAAATACTTGAGGATCTTGATTTCTACGATATAATCGTGTCGATGAAGGCCTCTGACGTAAATCTTGCGATTGAAGCCTATGAAAAGGCAGCACGTGCTTTCGACTATCCCTTACATTTAGGCATTACCGAATCTGGTACGCTTTTTTCCGGAACAGTAAAAAGTGCTGCTGGACTAGGGGCGATTATTAGCAAAGGAATTGGCAACACACTTCGGATTTCTTTAAGTGCAGATCCAGTTGAAGAAGTAAAAGTTGCAAGAGAGCTATTGAAAGTATTTGGTCTCTCTTCCAATGCTGCAACGTTAATCTCTTGCCCTACCTGCGGAAGAATTGAAATTGACCTTATTAGCATTGCAAATGAAGTCGAAGAATATATTCAAAAAATAAAAGCTCCAATAAAGGTATCCGTTCTTGGTTGTGCCGTTAATGGACCTGGAGAAGCACGAGAAGCAGACATCGGAATTGCAGGAGCACGCGGGGAAGGATTACTTTTCCGTAAAGGTGAAATTGTCCGGAAAGTTCCAGAAGCGCAAATGGTCGAAGAACTGAAAAAGGAAATCGACCAAGTAGCAGAAGAATATTTCCAGAAAAAAGCTGCCGAAGAAGCAGCTGCTGCAAAATAAAATACATGAAGAAACCCGGCAGGATTCCTGACGGGTTTCTTGTTTGCCCCTATGCAGCTATATGTTAAAAGAACGGGAGTATAAAGATACCGATAATAATCGAAACAGCACCAATCCCAATTGCCCAGGCACCGAGCCCTTGTGCGCCTCTCGCCCTAGCAACAAAACCTAACACAATTCCTGCAGCACCAAAGAGAATAGGTAATACAAACAGAGATAAAATGGAAAGTGCTAAAGCTAAAGTGCCAAGGCCAGTTCCACCCTCAGCTCTTTCCCTAACAGCTCCGCGATCCCTCCCGCGAATTACTGGTACCGGAGCAGCAATTTCTGCTGCTGTTTCTTCCCTATAATTATTATGTCTAATCGGGACAGAAGCACCAATTTCAGGAGCTATTTCGGAAGCAGTTTCTTCTCTAAATTCTGAAGGCTGATTAGGGATATCTTGTCCAATATTAGCACTTTGGAGAGCTTCATGCACTTTCGTGTCTCTTTCATCTGCCATTCGAATCCCTCACTTTCAGTAATAGGAGCATTAATTATTGTTTGCCTCCAGCCGCTTTTTACTATGTCAATGTTTGTCTTAAATAGGCTTTTATTTCAAATCCCGAAAAATATTACAAATAAATATTTACTTTATTGAACACATTTCTTTGGTAAAATAAAATGAGATACCCAATTGCAATCTGAAGGTGAGCACAATGCGAAAGAGATTTGGAATTGATATTGATGGTACAGTCACGTGCCCAACTTCAATTTTACCCTATATTAACAAAGCTTTTGGACTGAACATTATTTATGAGGAAGTTAACCAATATGAGTTAACTCCCTTTGTTAATGTTTCTGAAAAGGAATTTGCCAAATGGTTTCATGAAAATGAGCCAATTATTTATGAAGGATCACCACTTGCTCAAGGGGCAAAAAAGGTCCTGAAAAAATGGGAAAAAGAACATGATTTGTTTTTTATCAGCGCACGCGGCAAGCATTTACTCGATGTGACTGAAAATTGGTTTGCTGATAAAGGATTATTATTTCATCACATCGAATTAATTGGAACCCATGATAAAGTTGAAACCGTGAAAAAACATCATGTCGATATCTTTTTTGAAGATAAACACGATAATGCGGTTTCCATTCATGAAGAATGTAAGATACCAGTTATATTGTTTGATACACCTTATAACCAAGAAGCAATTCCTAAAGGTGTAATTCGCGTTCAAAATTGGGCTGAGGCTAATTTTTGGGTACAGAATTGGTTAAGCTCAGAAAAAAAAGCGCTCGAATTGGTAAGCTCCAAAACTTAAAAAACAGCTAGTGGCATGGCCACAAGCTGTTTTTTTATTGTACGCATTCCGGACAACGTCCGTATATTTCAAATTTATGTCCAGAAATATCGTATCCTTTTAAATTTGCACTTAAGCCATCCATTGGACACGTTTCAATTTCTTTTGTTTTTCCACAATCAAGACATATAAAATGGTGATGGTGATGATGCCTGGAACAAGTAAACCGGAAATGCTTTTCACCTGATAATTCCGTCATCTCTAAAATTCCCATATTTACGAACAGGGAGAGATTCCGATAAATCGTATCAAAGCTAAGGCCGGGATAGTCATCTTTTAACTGATCTAATACATCCTTAGCTGTTAAATATTTATCACTGTCAGCAAATAGTTGAAGCATATCTTCTCTTTTTCCTGTCTGTTTAAAACCATTCTCTTTTAGATACTGGATAGCTTCATTAACGTTCACTGGTCTCTACCTCCGAAAGCACATGTTTGTTAATCATCAATTTTTTATAAAAGATAGCAATGATCAAAATAAGGACTGAAAGCATCACAATCGTCCCGCCAGGAGCCAAATCTAAATAATAAGCTGTAAAAAGTCCTCCGAGAACCGAAATTTCTCCAAAAAGAACCGACAAAAAAATGGTCTGTTTAAAGCCTTTAGCAATACGGATACTTGCAGCAACCGGTAGTGTCATTAACGAAGAAACTAGTAAAATCCCTACGATTCTCATTGAAGCAGCTATCACAAGAGCAACCATGACAATAAAAATAAAATGTATACTTTTCGCGGCGATACCAGATGCCTTCGCATGCTCTTCATCGAAAGAAAGTAAAAATAACTCTTTGTACAATAAAACAATAACGGCAATGACAAGAATACTTATAATGAGAATAACAAATAAATCCGTCCGGCTCACAGCCGATACACTGCCAAATAAATAGCTGAATAAATCGGTATTAAAACCATTTGCAAGAGAAATAAAAATAACTCCAAGCCCAATCCCACTAGACAAAATAATTGGAATCGCAAGTTCTTGATAGTGCTTATACACTGCTCTTAATTTTTCAATAAATAAGGAACCGCCAACTGAAAATACCATTCCTAAATATAAAGGGTTTAATCCAGCCAGTGCAGCAATATTTCGCTCGAGGAGAAGACTAGCAGCAATACCTGCAAGGGTGACATGGCTAAGAGCGTCCGCAATTAAGGATAACCTTCTTACGACAATAAAGACCCCTAATAATGGAGCAAGAATTCCAATCATGATTCCCGTTAAAAAGGCATTTTGTAAAAATTCATAATGAAAAATTCCTTGAATCATTTTAAAACGCCTCCGTGTTCATGGTTATGAGCAATTAAATGGACATCATGCCCATAAACTTTAGACATATCCTCTGATCTAAGTTGTTCAAATTCCTTTGTATCACCATGAAAATGCATATGTTTATTTAAGCAAGCAACATGTGTTACCTTATCTGAAATGGTTCCAATATCATGGGTAACTAAAAGAAGTGTAATTCCCCGATTTTTATTTAAATCATCGAGCATTTGATAAAACGCATTAACATTCTCGGCATCAACCCCAACAGTTGGCTCATCCAAGATTAGCAGCCCTGGTTCACTGACAAGGGCACGGGCGATAAAAACTCTCTGTTGCTGCCCTCCAGAGAGCTCACCAATATTTCGATTATGGAATTGTTTCATTCCAACAGCTTCTAACGCATCTAAAACGATTTTTGAATGTTCTTTTTTAAAGAACTTAAACATCCCAAGTTTTTTTGTAAGACCACTCGAGACCACTTCGAATACGGTAGCAGGAAACCCTGTATTGAAAGAATTAGCTTTTTGTGAAACATATCCAATTTGCTGCCAAGCTTTAAATTTGCTTATCTCCTGGCCAAATAAAAATATTTCCCCATTTTGAGGTTTTAATAAGCCTAAAATTAATTTTAGAAGTGTTGATTTTCCAGAGCCATTTGGACCGACTATCGCTAAAAAAGAACCATCTGGTACAGTTAGGTTAATATTCTCAAGAACAGTATCCTTTTCATAACGATAGAATAGCTGTTTTATTTCAATAATTGGTTGCATATTTGCACTCTCACCTTTAATTATAAGAATCATTACGATTTAACTTAAAAAAGTATACAATAGTGAATTCAGAATGTAAAGCCTGCTGTCACACTCCGGCCTCTATTTCATACATTAACATGGAGGAGTGGTGAGGATGAGAATTTTTGAAAACATCATTAATCATAAAATAAATACGATTACTGCAGATGAATTATTAAAGTATGCAGACCAATTTAATATCATAATTAATCGCCAGCAGGCAGCGAAAATTGCCGCTTACTTAAGAGGGAAAAATATTAATATTTTTGATACTGTACAGCGGGCACAAATAGTTAGAGAAATCGCCAGGATTGCTGGTCCCGAAACCGCACGGGAGGTCAATAAATTATTTACGCAGTTTACAAAATAAGCTGTGCTCAGTGAGCACAGCTCAGATTGTAGACAAAAGGCATTCGAATGAGCCCATTCGGATGCCTTTT
>NZ_JBCNAD010000040.1:0-39493 GCF_050477905.1 Neobacillus pocheonensis
TTTTTATGATGCCATAAACACTTCTTTTAAAGGAACAGTAGTACCCTATAATATAAGTGAAGAAACAACGGCAATTTTGACTTATATAAGGGTTAATTTCCCTAATATTAAATATACAAAAGAAGAATGGAATGGACCTTATTAAAGTGATTTCTTGTTCAACTAACGGGTGCAAGAGTTAAAAACTGGGATGGCTGCGGCGATCTCTTTTTTTATTGCACTAACTGGCAGGTTAGTTTAAGTACATTTCTTCACAAAGTTATAGAAAGCCGATCTTCTCAATTAGGAAAATCGGCTTTTTTTTTATTAATTTGAAATGGATTGGTTGTCAATAAGACTCAAGGACTATTCAATTTTAATGCCTAAATCAAACACATAGGGCTGTTGTGGAGCAGTAATTTTTGACAGCTGGCTAATTTTTATAACGGGAATTGTCTCCCCATTGAATTGGGTTTGCTCAATTTTTCCTGTTACTTGAACCCATTTATCTTTCGGTAAGGCAGCTACCTCTCCTTTTGCCATCATTCCATAAACCGAGGCATCGGCAACACAACATGTGATTCCAAATCGAGCAACAATAATCTGGTTTTGCATAAATTCTTTTTCCCGATACACAAAGCCTTTTGTGGTTACCGTTTTTCCAAGCATAGCATTCAGATTATCTTGAATAATGTTCATTATGTTTACATACTGGTTATCGTCTATATTAATGATATTAGCCTTCATTAATTTATTCTTTAATGCATCATATTCTTTTTGAGTTAAAGGCTCAGGTTGATTATCAAGTATACTTTGTGTGTTAGTTGATGTATTAGATTTATTGGTATTAGATGATGATTGTACTTTTGAACTGTTATTTAAAGTTTTATTTTGTTGAGGCGGTTGAGAGGTAGCTCCCAATTTAATTGTTCTATTCATTGCAACAGAGCTGCCCAGCACATTGTTCGAGAAAAGAAATCCTGTGGTTATAGGAATTATAAACAATAAATAAAGAAACACACTTTTCCCGAAGGAGGAAGGATAGGTATGATTCCCATCACAATCACAATGATAAGAATGTTCTTTCCCTGAAGTTCCTCTTATAATCAAAAGAACTCCAAGAATAAGACATATAAAGAGAGTAAAGTAAATAAATCGAATCATTTTTGGAGCGATTAAAAGAGATATATTATTCGTTAGAAGTAATTTAAATAAAAGCAGCATAAATCCAATCAAAATAATTCCCCTGATAAGATGATGAAAAGAAAAGTCTTGGACTTTATGAGTCTTCATCTTTGGATACACCCCCTATAAAAGAAATAGCTGAAAAATATAAACTGAAAAATAGACGACAAGAGGAGTTACCAATAGTAGATAAATGACAAACTTTTTCTTAAAATAACCGAATAACATTAAGGTGTTTTTTATATCAATCATAGGACCGAAAACAAGAAATGCAAGGATGGAACCTTCTGTAAAAGTGGAACCAAATGACGAAGCTACAAAGGCATCTGCTGTGGAGCATACAGAAAGAACGTATCCTAGTCCCATCATAGCCATTGGCGCAAAGGTTGTGCTTGTCCCTATTGATAAGAGAACATTTCTGTCTAAGAAAGCTTGAAATAAACTGGCAAGAAATGCACCTATGAATAAATACTTCCCTGTATCAAATAATTCATCACTTGCATGATAGAGGGTTTCTAAAAGTTTACTTCCTCTTTGGTGGTGGTGGTGATGGTGATGGTCCTCCTTCGGATCCTTAAGAATATTTTCACTTTTAAAACGTCTATAAATGATTAATCCAATAATAATGGAACTAATAAATCCTACAAACATCCTTGCATTGGCTACATAAGGTGTGCTTTTAAATGCGAAATAAGTAGACGCATAAACGACAGGATTTAAGATTGGAGCACTGAGCATAAATACAACACCTACATGTGAAGGCATGCCTTTTTTTATTAACCTGCGAACGACAGGAACGATGGCACACTCACATATTGGAAACATTATTCCAAGTAAAGCAGCAGGTATAGGGCTAAATAGGCATTACGGGGTACAACCCTTCGGATTACATTTTCGGAAACAAATGATTGGATAATGGCTGATACAAATACACCCAGTAAAATAAATGGAATGGCTTCTAAAATAATGCTAAGAAAAATGGTGTTTACATTAAAAAACGTACTTGGGATTCTGGTAAAAAAAGAGATGTTTTTAAGCGCATCCGCAAAGAGAAATAGAAAAAGGAATAAATAAAATATTAGAAATACGAGACTATCTTTAAACATCTTATTTATAAAGGTCATTTCAAATCTACCTCCTCAAATCTATCAATCCTATCATATGGATATGCAGTTCTAGTTAATTCATTTCATTAAAATTTGATGATTGACATAAATAAATAATCGTTATAAGATTTAATTCGTAATAATTACGATTTATATATTGCTATTAATCTTAAATAATACAAAATAATTATGCGTTTTAAATCGTAATAATTCCTAATTAAAGATAACTTGGGAGGGAAATGAACATGAAAAGGCTATTTGTCCCATTAATTATTTTTCTATTAATGGTAAGTGGTTGCTCAAATACAGCTTCAACGAAAAGTGAAAAAACAAGTGAAGGATCTAAAAAACTGCAAATTGTCACTACTTTTTATCCAATGTACTATTTTGCAAAAAAGGTGGCAGGAGACTCAGCAAGCGTGGATCTATTAATACCAAATGGTGTAGAACCACATGATTGGGAACCAACAGCAAAGGATATGGCAAAAATACAAGACGCGGATGTTTTTATTTACAATAGCCAATACTTTGAACTTTGGACTGAAAAGGTATTGAAAAGTATTAATGATTCCAAATTAAAGGTAGTTGAAGCTTCCAGTGGGATTAAATTGATGGATGCACTGGAATCCGGGGAAGGGGAGGAGCATACTGCTTCTAAAGATCCACACGTCTGGCTTTCTCCAGTGTTAGCTCAGCAAGAAGTTAACACAATTGCTAAGGCTTTAGAACAGGCAGATCCCAAAAATAAAGACCAGTTTCAAAAAAATGCAGAGCATTTAAATGCGGAGCTAGCTGATTTGGGCCGCTTATATAAAGAGACTATTGATAAAGCCAAGAAGAAAGAATTTGTAACACAACATGCTGCGTTTGGATACTTGGCAAAACAATATGGACTGACTCAAATTCCTATTGCAGGATTATCGCCAGATGTAGAACCAACATTAGGGAAATTAGCTGAATTAACGGAATTAACAAAGAATAAAAATATAAAAGTTATCTATTTTGAGGAGATGACATCTTCCAAAGTGGCGGAAACGTTAGCTAAAGAAATCGGTGCTAAAACTGAGGTATTAAATCCATTAGAGGGATTAACGAAAAAAGAACAAGAACAAGGATTAGACTATATTGGTGTTATGAAAAAAAATCTGGATGCATTAAAATTATCGATTTTTTGATTAGTTATCTAATTTGGAGTTAATTAATAATTTAAAAAAAGTTTATGATTTTATTAATTTATCTTTTGGTTCACGCTGCCTTTTTTGCTTTTCTATTTGAGCTAAAAGGGCAGCGTTTAGTTGGATTTCAGATTAAAAGGGTCAATTTTTTAAAGTGACAATGATTCAAATAATAATTTACATATTGAGCTTGACATAATAAAAAGAACTAATGTAAAATGCAAATCGTAACTATTACGATTTGTAGAAAGGAGGAAATTGGCTATGAGAGTAAAAATAACTCTGCAATGTACAGAAACAGGGGATCGAAATTACATCACTACTAAGAACAAAAGAAATAATCCTGAAAGACTTGAATTAAGAAAATATTCACCTAGATTAAAGCGATATACAATACATAGAGAAACGAAGTAAATATTTTGCAAAGTTAAAGGTTAAATCTACGGACATTATCAATGTTCCGAGGAGTCATGGATAAGTATAATGTTTAAATCGTAATGATTCTGATTTAAAAAAATGGAAGGAAGGATAAAATGAAAGATATTAAAATTCCAGTAACCGTTTTAAGTGGCTATTTAGGTGCAGGTAAGACAACATTATTAAATTATATTCTTCAAAACCGTGAGGGATTAAGAGTTGCGGTTATCGTTAATGACATGAGCGAAATTAATGTTGATGCCGAATTGGTTAAACAAGGAGGCGGGCTTAATAGGACGGAAGAAAAGCTGGTAGAACTAACCAATGGATGTATTTGTTGTACTTTAAGAGAAGATCTCTTAAAGGAAGTGGAACGGCTCGTCCAAAAAGGAAATATTGATTACATTGTGATTGAATCAACAGGTATTAGCGAGCCAGTACCAGTTGCTCAAACATTTTCTTATATTGATGAAGAATTGGGGATTGACCTGACCAAGTATTGCCGGCTAGATACCATGGTCACGGTGGTTGATGCAAATAGGTTTTGGCACGATTTTGCCTCTGGCGACCTGTTATTAGACAGAAATCAGGCATTAGGCGAAGATGACGACCGATCTGTTGCTGACTTATTAATAGACCAAATTGAGTTTTGTGATGTATTAGTCCTAAATAAATGTGATTTACTTGAAGAGGAGCAATTAAGACAACTGGAGGTATTTTTAAGAAAGCTCCAGCCTGAAGCAAAATTCCACCGTACCGTAAACGGAATACTTCCACTTAAAGAGGTTTTGAATACAGGTTTATTTAATTTTGAAACTGCGAGCCAATCGGCAGGATGGTTAAAAGAATTAGAAGCACCTGAGCATAAACCTGAAACGGAAGAGTATGGGATAAGCTCCTTTGTTTATAGAAGTTCGGTTCCATTTCATTCTGAAAGATTTAATCGTTGGGTAGAGGAAATGCCTGAAGTGATAGTGAGGGCAAAGGGAATTGTATGGTGTGCAACTAGAAATGACTTAGCTTTATTATTCTCACAAGCTGGTCCATCGATACAATTAGAGCCGGTTTCTTACTGGATAGCTTCTTTCCCTTCTGAACAGCAAGCTCAGTATTTTGAAGAAAATCCTGTATTAAGAGATGATTGGGATGAAATGTATGGAGATCGGAAAAATGAACTAGTCCTTATTGGAATCAACATGGATAAAAATCTTGTAAAAGCCTCTTTAGACAGATGTTTGTTGACCGATGAGGAGATGACAGAAAATTGGAATGAAATGAATGATCCTTTTGTATGGACCATTACGACAGCAGTATAAGATATAAATTTAGCTCTTCCAACAAATGACCTGACAATTAAGAGTATTTAGTAACAATATTTTTACTTATTCCACACAGGGGTATCGTTGAAGCGCTTTGTCCTTTTTATGTGAGAAAAAGTAAGTTTGTGGAGAAATGTACTTAATGTGACGGGTGCAAGAGTTAGGGATGGAGATTAGTTGAAGAACGTACTACCATAAAATTGGCAGTTTTTTATTGTATGGCAATATTTGATTTCAATATTAATAGGTATTTTTTATAATATTGAAAAAAGTAACTGCATACTAATATTAATGTGTTAATAAATGTGATTTGTTGTTAAAACTTCACACATTTTTCACATTTGTATATTGTTTATGTTTTATTAGTATATTATTCTTTTGTATGAAAGCGATTGAATTTCAATTTAACTGGTCGCTTACATAGGTATTAAGTAAAATACCAAATGAGGGGGAAATGTATAAATGAAACGTACAATGAAAAAGATTTCTAAAGTGTTTTTGCCGACAATTTTAAGTTTGTTCTTATTTTCAACAGTGGCAAGTGCCCATGTTACAGTCGTACCGAAAACGTCCACAACAGGTGCTTGGGAAACGTATACCGTTAAAGTTCCGGTTGAAAAGGAAGTTGCTACAACAAAGATTACGATAAAAGCGCCAGCTGGTGTAGAAATTAAGTCATATCAGCCAGTTCCTGGATGGAAATATTCTGATGAAAAAGATGCAAACGGAATCGTAAAATCATTTACATTTGAAGCAACAGGTGAAGGGATTTTACCTGGACAATTCCAATCATTTACTTTTGTTGGTAAAAACCCAGAGAATGCCACAAAAGCTGCGTGGGATGCTTTTCAATATTATAAAGATGGCAGTGTAGTAGAATGGACTAAAGACGAAGGTGCAGACACACCTCACTCAATCACAGATATTGTTGCGGGAGCAGCAACAGATGATCATCATGATGATACAGCTAAAACGGATGAAACGAAAAAGGAAGAAGCAAAAACAGCTGATGTAAAAACAACTGCAACTGATAAATCTAATTCTCTTCCACTAATTTTATCAGTGGTTTCAGTTCTATTATCATTAATTGCTCTTGTGTTTGCATTCCGTAAAAAGAAATAATAAATCAAAAAATGACCTATTCAACAGTTGAATAGGTCATTTTTTTAAGTTCAAATTCAAAATCGAATAGATTTTATCCTATTCTACATTAATAACAAAAGGTATGGTCAATATATGCCCATTGACGTTAAATTGTCCCCAAACTTTGTAAACGCCCTTTGTCGGGAAGTAAGTCATGAATATAACTTCTGGTCCTTTCCCCGTGACATACATGGGATGAATATGCATGAACTGTGTTACTTCTTTATCAATCGCTACTGCATGTCCAACTGTGCCCAAATAAGGCTTTAAATTGGTTATCGGTTTATTGGATTTTGCATCAGATAATTTGAAGGTCATATTTATATTTTTTTTGGCTTTTGGTTTCCTATCAAAAGAAAGGGACACCTTTGTTCCATCAATAACCTTGGATAGCGTTGGATCAGGATTAATTGGTTCTGAAGCCATTGCTGGTCCTTCAACATTGAACCAGTGGTTTTCTATGCTGTATTCACCTGTTCCATTGGGTGTCATTTCAGCAATGAGTTTATAATCTCCAGCTTTAGGAAATTGGGTAGAGATTTTGAATAATCCATTTCCTTCAAATGTAGGATGGATATGGGCGAAGTAGGAGAGGTCTTTACTAACGACAACTAAATGCATCTTTTTGGTGCTAACCGTCTCAAATTCCTTAATAGGTTTATTATTTTTATCTTTTATAAGTATCGATATGGTCACACTCTTGTTAGGTTTTATTATTTCTGGTGTAGACCATTCTGAATTTGTTTCCTTTCCACTAACCGGCTTCATGTTCATCATTTGATGTTTATTTGTGTTCATTGGAACATTAACTGCTCCACATGCAGATAACATTAAAACACTAATTAATAAGGGGATTATACAAGTGTTTTTCAAATGATACACCCCTTTCCAGTCATTTGGATTTTAATATATTTTTACCAAAAAATAAATCCAGCAACAATACCGGATTCCCTCATGATTTGAGTAAGTCTTCATTTTTCATATGAAATTGTACTATCTAATTATGAACTTTATATGAAAAAATAATTAAAATTTCTTACGTTTTGCTTAAAAATAAAATGGGGTTCTTCAACAAACGGGGTGCAAGAGTTCAGATGGACCGCACCGAGGTCTTTTTTGGTTATTTAAACAACCTTATTTAAACCTTCTATTTTATTATAGAAAAGAAGAATATAAATTAATTGTAGGAAAGTTGATGGAATTTCTTTTGGGAGAAGGTTATTTAGTTGTCGCTTCGTGTGATTTTGAAAATGAGTTACCAAATTTAAGAGGCTACAATAAGAAAATAAATTGAATTTCTTATTCAACTAACGCATGCGATGCTTGAATAAAGGCATCTCATTTTTGCTTGTTAGATTTACGAAACAGATTGTGAAGATTTACAAGTTAAAGTAACTGGGGGCATTTCCTCAATAAGGGATGCCCCTTTTTTAACTAAAGGCAATAAAGGCACAGTAACCATATGAAGCCCAAGTCATACAATATGAGAAGGATTTTCCCTTAATAATCCCATAAAAGAGGAGTTTAATGATGGAAAAACACACTATTAATCGAGTGGGCGAAAATGTGCCACAGCCTATCCGAAGTGATGGGGCTGGAGGGATTGACTCCGGACCACGTAATATTATGCGAGATCGTCAAAATCCGAATATGCTCGTCCCGCCTATTACGGATGATGGCTTGGTCCAAAATGGACTTTGATTTGAGAACGGCTAATATCATTTCAGATGTACTGGCAGATGCAGGTATCGTAAAAATAACTCATATTGTTAATCCGAAATAAAGACGGAAGGTGAAAGCGACAGAATTAATAGCAGATTGGACTTGGTAAAACCGTTAGGTGGAATTTTTACCAAGGGAGGAAGTATATTAAATGAATCATTATGAAGCTATCATTTTAGCATTGGATGATTGGATCAATGCCAAGTATCCAAATGCCTGGAAAAGTGCGGGTACGTCACTTGCTGATATGGTCCCGAAGTCGTTAGGTGGGAATAATTCATCTAATGTGAGTGATGAGTATCGTGTTCTGGAAAGGGTTTCGCCAGGGACCTATCGGTTATTTTCAAGATGATATTGGGCTTGGGTATGTAATACACTTACAAGCATTGAATGCTCGGAGAAAACTCCGGGCCATTTTTTATTGCATTGAATAGTGAAAGCTAAAAGTTGCCTTTTCTGGTATTTTTTAATCGCCAAAGCATTTGTAGGAGGATCTAGCGCTTATTTTTCAACCATCTAACGACCCCAAAAATAATAAGCAGTAACCCCCCAATCTCGATAGCATGGTCAGCCAAGTTAAGAATTCCGCCAGAGCGAATGATAAAATCCGTCACCTGCCCAAACAGAAGTCTATCGATACCATTTCCAATTGCTCCTCCGACTAGGAATCCAAAACTGCAATCGATGAGAGCACCATTCATTTCTCCGGTTCTGCGAAAATATAAAACACCTATCACGAAAAACACAGCCAAAACTCCGAAGAGCGGTGCATAGCCTTGAAATAAACCTCCTGCCATACCGCTATTTTCGATATGTGTGAGTGGTATTCCCCACAATGTAAATGTTTCATTGATATCAATGAAGGCCCGAATTAGATATTTAGAAAGCTGGTCCATCAAAATTACGAGGATTACAATTACATAAAATAGCATATAGTAGTCCTTCTCTCTTTCAGAATAATTTGCATCCTAATCAACATTATAGATGGATACCTTTTTCTATTCTATTATGAAGCTCGCCATATTTTATACGTAAAACTTCCGATTGTCACCTTAAGCAACCGTCCTTGTGGACCTTATATCTGGGCTTAGTTTTTAAATTTCTATTCTAAGGACAGCCATAATCCTAGTTTGACAAAAGCAAATGAAAAGTGTAAATTGTAGATACAGTTAATCGTCGATTAATTATATCTACATTATTAGGAGGAATTGAAATGGAACAACGTATTAATTATTATGATATAGCACCTGAAGCACTTAATATAATGATGGAAATGGAGAAGTACACTAAATCTACTGGAATAGACCGTAAACTCCGTGAACTAATTAAAATCCGTGCTTCTCAAATTAATGGCTGTGCTTTTTGTATTAATATGCATACCGCAGATGCTCGAAAAATGGGGGAAACGGAACAGCGTTTATACTGCGTTGGCGCATGGGAAGATTGTGACTTCTACACGGATGCTGAGAAAGTAGCCTTAGAATTAACTGAACATGTGACGTTAGTTCCAACTAAGCGAGTACCTGATGAGCTTTATAATCGAGTACGTATTCATTTTAGTGAAAAGGATTATGTAGATCTTGTTATTTTGATCAATCAAATTAATAGTTGGAATCGAATCTCTATTTCAATGGGAAGTTTTGCAACAGCGGCAAAATAGGAATTTTATAAGGCTATATAAGTAAAATCTTCATTAATCGGGCGCTAACCTTGAAAAGGGATTAGCGCTTGATTTGTATAATAGAGCATTTTGTGGATTTAGAATCTCAAAAGTTATGAAATATGTCTACGAAACCTTCAATTATGGAGAATGCGATTTTTGAATGAGAAGTTTGTTTGAGGGAATTTTAACGTTCACTATATTTTTAGGAGAAATAGAAATGGAAAAACGCAGTAATGATCTTGAAGTAGCACCTGAAGTACTTAACACCCCTTAACTTGCAGGATAGAGGGGTAAGGGGTGTTTTGATTAACTGTTGCTCTTCTCAAAATATGCACGTGTATTTTCACGTAATTGTTTTGATAGAACATGATCAAGCTCTTCGTTCAGCCATGAAAGGGTTTTTTTACGTAAAAAATTGCGCATATTTTCTTCAGCCTCAAGCATAACTAGATTAATGGTGCAAGAGGAGGTTTCTGAGCAGCAGCTGGAGTTTTGGTTATCTCGAACCAGAAGGCCATTATCTTTTATGTTTTTGCATTGAAAAATGGGCTTTATTCCTTCAATTGCTTCAACTACATCCCAAAAAGAAATTTCTTCTGGAGACCTCGCTAATCTATAGCCGCCCTTAACTCCAGGTACTGAATTTACGATACCTGCCTTGGCTAATTTGGCAAATATTTTTGAGAGATATGTCTCTGAAATGCCTTGAAAGGCAGAAAGATCCTTTATTCCTATGCTTGAATCTGGAGGAATATCAATTAAATAAACTAGGCAATGCAGGCCATATTCAACTCCAATACTATACTGCATGCAAACACCTGCTTCCTATTTGAATAAAGGGATTAATTTTTATATTAGGTATATTTAATTCTTTTGTCAAACTTGCTAATTTGTCTTCTGTGGCACTATTAACAGTCTCTTTTGAGTAGAGATAAGTATGAAAGTTTGGTATCATTGCTGGATTTACAATAAAAAGGGAAATCCGTTTTCTACTACAGAATTCTTTGAAGAGTTAAATAAGAAAATACCATCAACCATTTGACTGGTTTTCCGTCCACATGCTGTTTTATCTGGCGGGAGCATGGTACATGGTAAATGGTTGGCTGGCATTAAAAAAGAACCAGGATGAAGAGCGGTCACGTTTGCCAATTTAATTTCAGTTGAAGTACGTCCCTTAGGCAAGCTTGAAAATATTCATTATAGCAAAAACCTTGCTGATTATCCGAGCAAGGTTTTTGCTATAATGGAAAAAGAGAATATTTGGAAAACTAAGTATAGAAAATGGCTGCAGACCGTTATAAGGAGAGATTGATATAATGTATGAACTAAAAACAAAAGAAACGGAAAACAGTGTTATTGAGTTTATTGAGAGAGTTGAAAACCTTAAGAAACGGGAAGACGCTTATAAACTATTAGACATTTTTACGGAAACAACAGGTTATCCAGCAAAGATGTGGGGACCGAGTATTATTGGTTTTGGTTCCTACCATTATAAATACGAATCCGGTCACGAAGGCGATGCACCGCTAGTTGGCTTTTCACCCCGAAAGGCAAAAATCAGTTTGTATATGGCACCTGGCATTCCAAAGCGGGAGGAACTGTTAAAGGACTTCGGAAAATATACAACAGGAAAGGGATGTGTGTACATCAATAAAGTTGCAGACATTGATGTGGAGGTCTTAAAAGAGTTAATTAACCAATCTGTTTTGTTTTTGAATAAAATCTATCCACAACAATAATAAAAGAGGACAGTGCCAGTCGCTGTTCCCATAACCGGAAGGAGGTAAATTGAAATGTCAGGTACAATAAGAGAAAATATAAAACCGGGAACCAACGTAAGAGTTGTACAGAAACAAGACCAGCGTACGGGAAAGTTAACAGAGGGTGTGGTCGCAAAAATACTTACCAAGTCTGCCACACATCCGCACGGTATTAAGGTTATGCTAGAAACCGGAATTGTCGGTAGAGTGAAGGAAATAGTAAACTAGCAATTGTTTATTTTTGGCGAAATGTAAAATCTAAAGTCAATAAAAGAATTCTTCTAGTAAAAGAAGGATTAACATGCCAATTTTCCTCTTAAATGTCTAGGATAACTTAAAAGATACATATGAGTTGAAAAAACCTCTCCTTTTAAGAGAGGTTTTAATGCTCCATCATAGTCCAAACAATCCCCACAATAGTAATGGCGCAAGCCGCTACTTTCGGAATGGTGATCTTCTCTTTGAAATAAATACGAGCTAAAAACAGAACAAAAAGTGGAGAGGTATAGGCCAAAGCGACAACTAACGTCCCGTCCGCCCATTTCAATGCTGTCAAAAGACACATCCATTGGATAATAGATAGAACCCCGCGTGCTCCTAGAGTCACGTTCAATTTTGGAAACCATAGTTTCGGACGATAAATAATATAAATGAGAAAGCTAATTCCAGCTGCGCGCATGAGATAAAGAGTGGGAGCATTTGTCCACTGATGGATGAGCAATTGCTGCGTTGGCACCATACTTATGCCGATTAAGACGGACGCTAGAATTCCAAGCATGTTCCCTGCTTTTTTTAACTCAAATAATGGAGCGAGAGGATCCCGTCCTTTTAAATTTAAAAAGTAAATGCCAAGTACAATAAAGAATACGGAAATGAGCGTTTTTGTATGAAAACCGCTGATAAAGATATTGGGCAAGAAGGTAAAGAGCGGTGTGAGGGAAGAATAAACCGCGAGCCTAGAAACCTCAATTCGTTCCATAGATTTAAAAAATAGGATATTAGATATGGTATCAAGTAGAATCACAACTACTAGCAAGCCAACTGAGATCATGTTCGCATGAAATGAAAAAAGCCACGGCATGGAGCAGGCCAGAAGAATGCTGACGGAGATAAAAGAGGTAACTATAAAACTATAGCTATTCTTCATTTCTCCCATAATTTTTTTTGCATACAAAGTAACAGCAGCGTTAAAAAATGAACTCATTAATGCTAGCAAAAACATTGGTTCTCCTCCTATTTTGCGTTAAATCTATCTGCTATGTAAAATAATAAGAGAATTAAGACTATTTGTCATTGTGTGTTATAACAAAATATTTATCGTTTTGTTTAGTTACTATAACTAAAACTGAACAGTAGTAGGAGAATTTATGGAAATTTTGGATCTCATGAAAATCCCAATCTTTGATGGAGCTAACATGATAGCGGGCAAAAAGGGAAGTCACCGCACCGTTCATACAGTGACCATGATGGATGCGCCAGATATAATCGATTTTGTTAAACCGAATGAATTATTAGTAACGACGGGTTACTGGTTTCATGAAAACCCGGATAATTTAGTGCTGCTTATAAAGGAAATGGAGAGAAAAGGGTGTGCCGGCCTAGGGATTAAAACCAAACGTTATTTACAGGAGATTCCTGCTTCAGTCATTCAAACTGCTGACGAGTTAGCGTTTCCTCTTATAGACATCCCTTTGAAAAACTCATTAGGGGATATAGTCAATCAAACATTGTCTTTTCTATTAAAAAAAAGCCCCAGTGAACTGCTCAATAAATTGCATATTAGGCGTAAAAAAGATCATTTTTTTGCGGGTGTCTTGGAAGGAACATATTCCTCCACTGAAGGGGTTTTAGTTCAAGGGAAGAGCTATGGTTTAGTGGATGCCCCGTTTTATCTGCTTGTTGCGGGTAAGCCTGATGGTGCTGCACCACTCACAGATCAAAGGAAAGAGGCCCTTTGTGAACTCTTTGAAATGGAGTTAGGGAACCAACCGAATCCGGATATATTTTTTACAAAAGAAGATTTATTCATTATTATCTGCCCTATCTTTACCAAAAGCGATGACATAGAACCGGGAATATGTGAATGGTTAAAAAAAATGCAGGATTTAATGGATGATACTTTGCAAATTCCCTTTTCCTTTGGAATGGGTAATTATGTGGAATGTGTAACTGATTTGAAAAGGAGCTATGATGAAGCGAAGAATGAATTGGATATGGGCTATCGTTTAGGAAAAAGGAAATTTATACAGCTTTACCGTGGTCAAACTGTTGGTGAACTGCTAAGGATGATACCTACCCCCAACTTGCAAGAATTCTACGAGAAAACATTGGGGGAACTTGCACATCCTCTGGAGCAAGATCAAATCGGCTTAATCGATACGCTAAACCTTTATCTCAAAAATAACTGTAATATTGCAGAAACAGCTAAGGAACTTTTTGTTCATCGGAATACGGTCATTTATCGGATCCAAAAATGTGAAGACTTATTAGGTGTAAATTTGAAGATACCTGAAGTGGCATTTAAATTGCGGATTGCTCTACTTATTCATACTCTCATTTGAAAATGCCTAATAATAAGGTTGCTGTGGCAACTACCATTATTGCAGATAAGGCAGCTGTAGCAATATAAAGATGGGATTAGATAAATAAATACCGTTGACCTTAATATAAGGATTGAGCAAATGATTTTACAACACAAAGAAAAAGGCTGGTGACTATTAATTCACCAGCCTTTTCTGTTATGATTTCTTAGTAGAGTCGTTTTGTAATCTAACTTAAGAACTAAGGCAAGTGCCTGTCACTACCTCCAATTTGTCAAATTCTCCTCGACAAGATTCGGGTGGTGCCAGTGCACTTTTTTTGGGAGCCCACGTTGCTCTTTAAAGGAATTAATACAGAAACTACTAATCTTATGACTATTATTTAAATAACATTTTCCAAATAATCTTTTAATTTTACTGACAATCCGCCATTGCCAAATTTTAATTTTTTCCCTTCTGAATACATACTGTCATGTAGATTACATAGAAAATTTATTATTGTTTTTCTTCTGATCAACAAGTTATGGAGCCCATTTTTGTAAAACCACAAATCGATAGTGTTATAGGCACCTTTATTTACCCCATACTCTTCCTCAACAAATGTCGAAAACACGCATGTATCCGAATTCTATTAGCAAAATTAATGAAAATCTTCATTCCTCGATAAGCTGTTGTCGTGAAATTAGTATTTCTATGATGGGGGGAAAAAGCATGTAGCATGGGTGCGTTGGCACTTGCTATCAAGTATTCCCTAGGGGTTTCAATGCTAAATTTAACTTATGAAGAAAGTGCATTCCAAAAGATAAAAGTAGCCATTTAGTTGTGAAAAAAATTACGCCCGATATTTTTTATAGATGACTCTTTTCCAGTGAATTTCAAGAAGAAAGAATTTTCAAAGAGACACTATGGGTAGGTCCCAGGTGTCTTTTTGTATCTACAAATCTGTTTTTGAATGGAGTTAATTCCTGCCACAAGAACATTCCCCATGGTCCTTAGTCAATGAAAATAGGCTTTTAAATCAGTTACAATACCCATCCCAATTACATAATTTGAAGAGAGGACTTTAGGTATTGGTGGATATATCTGTAAGCCTTTTGTTTGTTCATCATGATGTCTCTGTCCCTTTTTCATGTGGCCGGCATGTCATGCCGATTTTATATACTATACGGAGGTATGAAAATGAATCCTTGGCAAAACGAACTTCAAATGTTGAATGTTGGTGATTTCCAGGCGAGCGAAGCTGTTCCGTTTGACTTAAACCAGTACTATATTGATCAGGCACGTCAATTCGGTGGCCTTGGCGGTGTCGGCGGTGTCGGTGGTGTCGGTGGTATCGGTGGTGTCGGTGGTGTAGGCGGTTTTCATCGCTGTTCTAGTTGCTTTAGATGTTCTAGCTGCTTTAGCTGTTCTAGCTGCTTTAGCTGTTCTAGCTGCTTTAGTTGTTCTAGCTGCTTTAGTTGTTTTAGTTGTTTTCATTGCGGAGGTCATCGCTGTGGCGGCTGCGGCCGATGCGGCGGCCACCGTTGCGGCGGTTAAAAGCTCTAGTTTTGGAATAATTAAGTGGTCCCCCCATGTAAAGAGAACGCCCCTGCCTGAGTTTTTGCAGGGGCGTTCTGTATTTGATAGACATATGGGACAACTGGAGGTACATAGGATGATAGTGATGAATTGAAGCAGATTTGAGGATCATTGCAGCTAAGGAGGAACGATATGACAAGTTTGAACCCTTCTATGCGTCTGAAAGTAAAAAGAGACACATTTTATCTCCTTGATTCTAACAATGGTGTGTATTTTCGGAACAACATAAGCTCGTTCCGTATGGAAGGCAGCTCGATTAATCAGTGGGTTGAAAAGCTGATTCCGATGTTCAACGGAGAGTACACGCTGGAGAATTTAACAGACGGATTACCGGGCCCATACAGGGAACGGGTGTATGAAATTGCGGAAGTGCTATATCGAAATGGGTTTGTCAGCGATGTAAGCAATGACCATCCTCATCAATTGGAGGATCACTTGATTAAAAAGTACGGTCCTCAAATTGAATTTGTGAACAGTTTTGTCGATTCGGGGGCATACCGTTTTCAATCCTACCGGCAGGCCAAAGTGCTGGCAGTTGGATCGGGTCCTTTTTTTAGTTCGTTAGTTGCATCATTGCTGGAATCGGGTTTGCCTAAGTTTAAAATGCTAATCACGGATAAAAAAACGACCAATAGACGGCGGATAATGGAACTAGCAGAGCATGCTCGTAAAACAGATCAGGAGGTGGAAGTGGAGGAAATTGCATTTGAGGAGAATGGGGTTAGATTTTGGAGGGAAATCATCCAATCATTTGATGCCGTTTTGTATGTGTCAGAGGAAGGCGATCTGGAGGAACTGCGACTTCTTCATTCGGTTTGCCTTGAAGAAAAGAAGATTTTTCTCCCCTCTATTTGCTTAGAAAAGGTCGGGATAGCGGGGCCGCTAGTACATCCGGACTCTGACGTGTGCTGGGAGTCTGCGTGGAGGCGATTGCACCATTCTGTGCTTATGAAAGACAGGCAAATAGCTGGATTCTCTTCCAAGGCGGGAGCGATGTTGGCAAATGTAATTGTATTTGAATTGTTTAAAGAGATTACTGGGGTGACCAAATCAAAACAAAATAATGATTTCTTCCTGCTTGATTTGGATACGATGGAAGGAAAATGGCATTCGTTCTTTCCTCATCCACTGGTGACTGGACGAAAATCCGCTAAATGGGTGGAGGATACCGAGATACTGGCAGAACATGGCTTGAGAAAAGGTGAGCCAAGTGAATTGCTTCTTTACTTCCACCAGTTGACATCAGAGGAATCAGGAATTTTTCATATTTGGGAAGAGGGGGATTTAATGCAACTTCCGTTGGCTCAATGCCGCGTCCAAGCTGTTAATCCATTGTCGGAGGGACCTGCCGGATTACTGCAAGAAATAGTCTGTACAGGATTAACACACGAGGATGCAAGAAGAGAGGCGGGGCTTGCTGGGATTGAATCATATGTGTCTCAAATGGTCGATTTGATTGTTCCAACACTATCATCACATGCAGCTGGTAATAGTTTGATAGAATCACAAGAATTCGTCGGCATTGGTGCAGGGGAAACAGTGGCGGAAAGTGTATATCGCGGGTTGCAAAAGTGTTTGGAAGAGGAACTGAGCAAGCAGCATCTTGGTAAAAAGAATTCTGTCACTCGAGTGCAGGTAAGTAATCTGGAAGATGAAAGGTGCAGGTTTTATTTACAGTCATTGACTACGATGCAGGGTGAGCCAATAATCGGATTGGGCAAGGAAATTTCGGGTTTCCCTGTGGTTTGGGTTGGAACGAATGAAGGATGGTATCGCAGTGTTGACTTGAATATAACGCTGGCTTTACGGAAGGCGTTACAACTCGCTGTTTTTGGAGTTCAAAACCAATCATCATTCAGCACTAAACTTCCAATGGAGCTTAGGTCAGTCCATCTCGAGGACAAGGAGCCGCGGACTCTTGATATACCTGCATATAATGAGTGGATTAAAGCTGATACACTTAAGTCCGCATTAGAAGTCCTAGAACGTAACGATAAGCGGCCTTTGGTCATTGAACTAGAACTTGAATCTTTTTTGAAAGAGAAACTAGCAGGGATGTTTGGGGTAGTGCTTAAGGGGGAGGAATCCAGGTGATCCCAGTCGTATTGGTTGTCGGAGAAGGGGTGCTGGCGGACCGTGTATGCGGAGAATTATTCGCCCATTACCATGTAGTACGCCAAACCCAATTTGGGGCATTTATACCGAAAAAAATGGATTTAGCTCTGGTGTTGCAGGATGTCTGGAGTCCCTCTGACCATCAAAAGGCAGAAGAGGTTTTTAGGCGAAGCGGCACTCCGTGGCTGCGAGGCTTCGTTTCATTTGGAGAGGGTATAGTCGGGCCGCTTGTTCAACCGGGGAAACCGGGGTGCTCTCATTGTTCGGATATACGGCGTTACATGGCAATGGCAGGACGCGATCGGAAAGAGATGCGGGAGATGCATGGGAGGCTGAAGGAGGACGGCGGAATACAGCAGGATGCATGGGCATCTCATTCAGGGCTTTTGCAGCTGGCACATTTCATTGGGGCGGAAGTAGACCGAATTTTGCAAGGTAATGAGGCCCGCTCGGAAAGCCAGATAGGTTTAATTAATTTGAAAACTTTAACGAGTTCATGGCACACCTTCCTTCCTGTCCCATTGTGTCCGGTTTGCAGCGGTGTACCAGACGATACGGAGGAGGCTGCCCGCATTTCATTGCAGCCAAGTCCGAAGGTCAGTGCTGACAGTTACCGCAGCCGATCGTTGGAGGAGCTGAAGAAGGTGCTGGTTAAAGATTATCTGGATCATCGAACCGGCTTGTTAAATGAAAAAATGGTTTATCTCGTACCGCCATTTGCCGATGTCAGTGTCAATCTGCCTTTGCTGCAAGGGGATGAGGGAACGGCAGGACGAACCAATTCGTATGAAGTAAGTGAGTTAACCGCCATTTTGGAAGGACTAGAGCGGTACTGCGGACTAGAACCCCGCGGGAAACGTACTTTAGTCTTCGATAGTCTTATGAATTTGAAAGATAAAGCACTCGATCCCATCAAAGTGGGTGTGCATGCAAAGGAACAGTATGAGCGGAGTGAATTTCCATTCCAAGCTTTTAATCCTGAACGACCAATGAATTGGGTTTGGGGTTATTCATTTTTGGAAGAGCGTCCCATTCTTGTACCCGAACTGCTTGCATATTACAGTTTGGGATGTGGGCAACATGAATTTGTCTATGAAACTTCAAACGGCTGCGCGTTAGGCGGAAGCATGGAGGAGGCCATTTTCTACGGAATTATGGAAGTGGTGGAGCGTGACTCATTCCTGATGACCTGGTACGCGCAGTTGCCCCTGCCTCTTCTTGACCCTTTATCGGCAGATGATCAAGAATTGCAGTTGATGATCGAACGAATGCGGGCAGTTGCGGGATATGATCTGTATTTGTATAACTCGACCATGGAGCATGGAATTCCAAGCATTTTTGCCATTGCGAAAAACAGGAAGAATAAGGGGTTGAATCTCATCTGTGCGGCTGGAGCACATCTCGACCCGGTGCGTGCGGTTAAAAGTGCCGTTCATGAGTTGGCCGGCATGATGTTGACTCTTGATGAGAAATTTGAGACGAACCGAGAGAAATATCTAACAATGTTGCAAGATGCATTTCTGGTGCAACAAATGGATGATCATGGCATGCTAAACGGTTTGCCGCAGGCAGAGGAGCGCTTTGAGTTTTTACTGGATGATAATCGCCCATTGCGGACATTTGCTGAGGAGTTCAATTGGAGGTCTAATCATACGGATCTTACCGAAGATCTGAAGGATATTCTTCAAGTATTTCGCCGACTGAAACTTGATGTGATTGTGGTTGACCAGACGACACCTGAATTGAAACGGAACGGATTGTTTTGCGTAAAAGTGCTGATTCCGGGGATGCTGCCGATGACTTTCGGACATCACCTTACCCGCGTAAGGGGTTTGGAGCGGGTGCTGAAGGTCCCAGTGGAACTCGGATATTCGAAACAACCTCTGACAGTCGATCAGCTCAATCCACATCCGCATCCGTTTCCATAAGTGGTGGCTAGGATAATCAATTTAGATGAATTTCTGTATAATCTTCATTCTGACATTGATAAGGCAAGCGTTCCAAACTGGCAGGTAGTTTAGGAGGATGCACCGATTCCTTATAAGCTCTACAGTATAAGTAGTAATTATATTATTTTAGCAAAAGCCTTGCTGATTAACCCGGTGAGGTTTTTGTTATAATGGAAACAGAGAATATTTGGAAAACTAACTATAGAAAATGGCTGCTGATCGTTATAAGGAGAGATTGATATATGTATGAACTAAAAACAAAAGAAACGGAAAACAGTGTTATTGAGTTTATTGAGAAAGTTGATAGCCTTAAGAAACGGGAAGACGCTTATAAACTTTTAGATATTTTTACGGAAACAACAGGTTATCCAGCGAAGATGTGGGGACCGAGTATTGTAGAGGTCTTAAAAGAGTTAATTAACCAATCTGTTTTGTTTTTGAATAAAACCTATCCCAATCAATAATAAAGGAGATAAATTGAATGTCAGGTACTATAAGAGAAAATATAAAGCCGGGAATCAAAGTACGGGTTGTCCAAAAACAAGACCAACGGACAGGGAAATTAATAGAAGGGATTGTCTCAAAATTACTAACCAAGTCTGCAAAAAGGCTGGTGACTATTATTTCACCAGTCTTTTCTGTTATGATTTCTTAGTAGGCCTTTGTACAGTTTTAATAAGTACAATGTTATCATAATCAAATTTGGAAAGTGTGTTTAAAGTATGAATACGCCAGATGAACTTACAACGGCAGATTTTAATTTGAAAGAACTCGATCATTCTGCCCTTTCTCAAGACATTCATTCATTTTTTAATTGTTTAGATAAAGATGGGGAATCACGCTTGCCGCAGCGTGCTTATCTTGCAACCCGGCATGCCATCCGACAACTGCGGCTCCCTCCAGGACAAACCGTATTAGAGAGGGAAATGGCTGACATCTTAGGGATGAGCAGAACTCCAGTCCGTGAGGCGCTCGTGCGTTTAGAGATGGAGGGATGGGTACGGCTCATACCGCGCCGCGGGTTTGTGGTAGCACCCATTGTAGCGGATGATCTCCAACATATTTATGAAGTGGTAGAAGCGCTTGATGGAATTGCTGGCAGCCTGGCTGCAAAGCGTGCCACTTCTGTAGAATTAGACGAGCTTGATCGTTTGATTGAGGAGCAGGAAAAAGCACTAGAATCGGATGATCTACTTGCATGGACTGACCTTGATGAGCAATTTCATCAACTCATTGTTGATCTAGCCCAAAATCCACGCCTTAGAGGAGTTATGGATAGTCAATCTGATCAACTATATCGTGCCCGATTATTTACGATTAAACTCAGACCTAAACCAACACGATCCATTATGGACCACAAAGCCATTGTTAGTGTGATGCGGGCAGCAGAACCGGATGCTGCACGATCGATGTTACAATCCCATCGTTATCGAGCCCGCAGTGAAATATTGCAAATTATCCGATCTATTCCTTAAATATTAAAAATACATCCTTTATAAAAGAAAAGGGCTGCAGCGATTTCAAGAAATCCGCTGCAGCCCTTTTTTAGAAAATACTATATTACATAATTACTTAACTTCCCGATATTCTCTACTTCCACAGATACGACGTCACCTGACTTCATTGGACAACTGCCAGATGGAGAACCAGTAGCCAAAACATCACCTGGTTCCAGTGTCATAACCTTTGAAATCCAGCTGATAAGGAAAGGAATAGAAAGGGACATTTGATTCGTATTACCATCTTGAACGACTTTGCCGTTTAACGTTGTCACGATGTGTAAATTAGTCGGATCGATACCTGTCACTATACACGGACCCAACGGCCCAAATGTGTCAAACCCTTTGCCGCGTGTAAACTGAGGATCCTTTTTTGTCAGATCCCTTGCTGTTACGTCATTAAATATCGTGCATCCAAAAACATAATCCAATGCCTCTTCTTCTTTTATGTTTTTGCCTCGTTTCCCAATAACGAGGGCAACTTCCCCTTCCATTTCCACCTGCTTGGTTAAATCGCTTGATGGAAGTATAATATCCCCATGATCTGGAATCAAGGAAGATGCCGGCTTTAAAAACAAAAACGGTTCCTTGAGATTGGCTTTTCCCCCGGTCTCTTTTGCATGTGCAGCATATGTCCAGCCGAAATTAACCACTTTTGAAGGGGCAACAGGTTCCAAAATTTTCACATCGCTATATTTAACCCTTATACCATCATATTTTAGTTCGTTGTTTAAAACTTCCATAAAAGTACTGGATAACTGTAAAATTTTATCATCTTCAACAATTCCGTAATATATTTCACCGTTATCATTTTGATAGCGAACGATCGTTTGTGTTTTTTGTAGTACCTGCATAACCATACCACACCAACTCCATCAATAGATAAAATAATCACATCTAAGAGATATCTTGTATTGAAGCACTTACTTAATGAATCTGACCTGTTGGCTGATTAATTCATATTGTTCGTCTTTCTTTTTATTGAACTCCACCTTATTTTCTTCATAAATGTTATGTCCTTCTGTATCAATAGATACAATCAGTGGACCAAATTCATTCACTTCACATACCCAAAGAGATTCGGGCATTCCAAGGTCTTTCCAGTGTACCTCACTGATTTGTTCCACCTTTGTTGCTGCATATACAGCATTTCCGGCTGGAAAAACGAGGTGCAGTGCTTTATGAGTCTTGCATCCTTCTTCGGTGTTCTTCCCCATTCCGCCTTTTCCGACGATGAGTTTAACACCTGTTTCCTCGATAAATTCCTTTTCAAACTTTTCCATTCTCATACTGGTTGTAGGGCCAATAGAGACAATCTCATATTGTTCATTTCCAAGATCTCTGACAATGGGACCGGCATGGAAAATAGCTTTACCTCTAAGGTCAACAGGTAATGGAATTTTTTCTTCAATGAGTCTTCTGTGGGCAACGTCCCTGCAAGTAACAATTGTTCCGGTGAGATAGATGATATCTCCGATGCGGATATCCTTCAGATCTTCATCTTTGATAGGTGTAGTTAATACTTTCTTGCTCATAGTGTTACCCCCTCGTGAGTACTAATTTCATAGTTCAAATTACGGTCAAAGGTGATCAATCCTCTTCTATGAGACCAGCATCCTGTATTAACGGCAACTCCAATAGTAGAAGGATGTCTTGCTGTATTCACAACATTTACACCCATGACGGATTTAGATCCCTTAAGTCCTTGAGGTCCAAGGCCAATAGCGTTAATTCCATCCTCGAGAAGCTTTTCCATCTTAGCAGCATTTTCATTTTCATTATGACTTCCAACAGGTCGCATAAGGGCTAATTTTGAATTTAAGGCAGCTGTTTCAACAGAAGTACCGACGCCAACACCTACAAGAAGTGGTGGGCAAGCATTAAGTCCATAACTTGTCATGCGGTCCAGTACAAACTTTACGACACCTTCATAGCCTTCGCCGGGCATTAGGACCGTTGCTACTCCAGGAAGGGTACATCCGCCTCCGGCCATATAAGTATAGATTTCTACTTTGTCACTGTCTTCTTCGATTTCCCAAAAGATACTAGGTGTACCGTTCCCAATGTTCTTTCCTGTATTGTATTCATCAAATGTCTCTACAGAATTGTGACGCAAAGGGGTTTCTTTCGTTGACTTATACACACATTCTCTTAAAATACTATCCAACTGCCCAATCAAAGGGAAGTTCTGTCCACACTTTACAAAAAACTGAAGGACACCTGTATCCTGACAGGAAGGTCTCTTTAACTCAAAGGCGAGCTTCTGGTTATCAAACATAGTTTTGTAGATGATTTTTGCAAGAGGATTATTTTCCTCTTCGCTAAGTTCTTTCAGTTTATTTTCCACATCATCAGGAAGTTTGTAGCTGACGAGGGATACAAACTTTGCCATTAAATCAATCATCTTTTCTTTTTGCTGTATTTTTTCCATAGTAGCTTTCATATGTAACTCTCCTTTTCTATTCTTTTTGTTTCGTTATTGTGAGAATGTGTCTTGTACGTTTATTATTACTCAATGTATACATTAACGTCAATATGTATTCTGGAAATTAAAATTGCAGTTTTACCAAAAGTATTTTAAAAACCCTTAATATACTGTTTTTTTATGTGTATTTTGTGTCTGGTTATGTGTGGTGAAATGAAAAATTAAAAAATGCGTTGACTTTAATGTATACGTTAAGTAATAATTGCTGTAAGGGTTTTCAACTAGAAAATGAAACGAACATGCAATGGAGGGAGGTAAACAAATGTCTGGCAACCATATTTTTCGTATAGAAACCATCCCATGAAACTGGTAGGGTGATAGTAGAAGAGAGTTTTTAATGGATTAATCTGATAAATTATCAAAATATTAATTAATGACAGAATTTTAATATGTGGAAATAGGTTTGAATGAGTATATTTTGGGGGGACTTTTAATGAGCGTTAACCTGCAAGAATTGAAAGCGATTACTAAAAAAACCAATGTACGCTATTTGACCTTGGCTATATTATTTATCACGACCGCAGTTAACTATATAGACCGTTCGGCGCTAAGTGTTGCAGCCCCTGTAATGAACAAAGATCTACAATTGGATGCAGTGACAATGGGAATCGCTTTCTCTGCATTCAACTGGGCCTATGCTTTCCTGCAAATACCAGGTGGATGGTTATTGGATCGGTTTGGGGCCCGTATTGTTTATGGAGTTGGGTTGTTTGTATGGTCATTGTTTACTTTTTTTCAAGGATGGGCTAGCGGATTTCTTATGTTATTCATCCTTAGATTTTTAGTAGGGGTTGCTGAGGCGCCTTCGTTTCCTGGGAATAGCAGATTGACTGCCATGTGGTTTCCTCAGAATGAACGAGGCAGGGCAGTATCCGTGTATAATTCCGCTCAATTTTTTGGAATTGCTTTGTTTACGCCTGTAATGGCTTGGCTTTTACAGAGTTATAGCTGGCATATGGTTTTTTATGTTGCAGGGGCGGCTGGAATTGTTGTGTCGCTATTTTGGTTTAAGAATATCCATGAGCCGAAAAAACACCCAAAAGCTAATCAGGCTGAAATTAACTATATCCTGGATGGCGGAGGCTTGGCGAATGCAGGGGATAAACCGATTAAGATCAGGTGGGCCCACGTAAAACTGCTATTGACCAACCGACAAATGATCGGAATCTATATTGCTCAATTTTCCCTTAATACGATTCTTTGGTTCTTCTTAACCTGGTTCCCTACATACCTTGTTCAAGAAAAACATATGTCCATGCTCAAGGTTGGATTTATGGCTTCGATCCCATATGCAGGGGCCTTTTTAGGAGGGATCGTTGGTGGATATATATCCGATTACTTGTTAAAGCGTGGAAAGTCCCTCGGTGCAGCACGTAAAACGCCGATTATAATCGGATTCCTTTTTTCGAGTGTTGTTGTCTTGGCTAACTATACTTCATCTGCGGCGCTCATCATGCTGATCATGTCGGTTTCTTTTTTCGCCAAAGGAATGGCTGGTGCAACCTGGACGCTTGTTGGCGATATGTCTCCAAAAGAACTCATTGGACTCAACGGTGGGATCTTTAATACAGCGGGTAACTTGGCCGGAATCGTGATTCCTATTGTTGTCGGATATATTTTGAGTACAACACATTCCTTTAGTGCCGCCTTATTCTTTATTGGCGGGGTATTGTTAATCGGAGCATTATCTTACATCTTCATCGTGAATAAAGTAGAACGGATTGAATTACCCCCTGAATTGAGAGAAGATAAGCAGCCTCTTTTAAAAGTACAAGCATAACGAACAAAATTTAATCAGCCTAAAATATGCAAGTTGTAATATCACTTGCGTATTTTAGGTTTTTTTACATTAAGGTTCTGTTAAACGATATTGTTGTTTTTTTATACTCTGTTGATTGGAGTGGAAGGCGCTCGACTCCTGCGGGAGTACGGGGCAGGGGAGACCCCACAGGCGCAAAGCGCCGAGGAGGCTCCCCGGCACGCCCGCGGAAAGCGAGCGCCTGGAGCGTAAATCAACAGCCAAATTTATCAGAGCCTACATTCAAAAAGCATTTTGTTAAAAGTATAGTTGAAAATTTTTCCTTATATGGTAACTAAAATTGCCTGTGTTTTAGATATAATAGAGATACTAAGTGCAGTTTTCTGAAAAGGGGATGGGGTTATATGTTAGTTAGAGAACTAACAGAAGATGATTTCTTAGAGTCAATGAAACTATCAATGTATGCCTTTCAATATAAGGTTCCGGAATCAGAAATACCAGTTAGAAAAGAAGGGGTAAAAAACCATAAGATTTTAGGGATATGGGATGACGATACTCTGGCTGCCAAACTTCATATTATCCCATTTAATGTTGTCATGAACGATGCTGAATGGAAAATGGGGGGAATCGCAGGAGTCGCTACATACCCGGAATATAGACGAAACGGTTATGTTAAATCACTCATTATTGATTCATTAAAACAAATGCGGGATAGCGATCAAATTGTATCGCTTTTACATCCATTTGATTTCTCTTTTTATCGGAAATTTGGTTGGGAGATATTAAGTGAAAAGAAAAAAATCACGATTGAAAAAATGGACCTTAAGTTCCTCGAAACGCAGCAAGGATCTATAAGAAGATATTCAAAAGAAACCCATAATGACGAGATCGAAAAGATTTACCAACAATTTTGCTCACAATATACAGGAATGTTAAAACGCGAGACAAATTGGTGGAAACAGAACGTATACCATAAAGATTCGCAGCTTGCTGTCTATTATAATTCCGAAATCGAGGCTAAGGGCTATATTCTATACAAGGTAAAGGAAAGTAAAATGGAGGTGCAGGAGCTGGTTGCACTTGACCATGAAGCGAGAAAAGGGCTATGGAATTTCATTTGCCAGCATGACTCGATGGTTGAAACCGTGACGATGAATCTTGCAAGTCAGGACCCATTTCCTTATTTTCTGCCGCAGCCCAAGGTGAAAACAGAGGTATACCCTTATTTCATGGCTAGGATCGTTGATGCTGAGGAATGTTTGCGGAGATTCCCATTTTTACATGAAGAGGACTCTCTATTTCTGCATCTTGAAGACGAGCATGCACCTTGGAATAATGGGAGCTATTTACTAGGAAAGGGAGAAATAAAGGTATTTAAAGAAAAAACCGGAGGCCAATGTGTTCATCCTCCCAAAAAAGGCATTCGTTTAAATATCAATTCCCTTTCGGCGATTCTTTTTGGTTACAAACGACCAATGGAGCTTTATGAGATGGGATACTTGAATGGATCCAAGGCAGAGATGGAACTTTTTGAAAAGAAGGTCCCAGCATTGAAATCGACGTTTTTTGATTTCTTTTAGCAGGGAAATGTATTTTCACTGGAATGGTTAGCGATACCTGATTTTTTACATCAAGTTTTGCATTGCTTGATAAAGAGTATGGGCTAGATGGTTATAATGGAATAAGGATAATTATAAATGAAGGAAGTGCAAAAAGATGGATTTCCAATCAGTCATGCAGGAACTGGAAGCACTCGGCAAGGAACGAATGAAAAAGATGTACATAAGCAATGGTGCACACGAGCCGGTTTTTGGCGTGGCTACCGGTGCAATGAAGCCGATGGCAAAGAAAATCAAGAAAAATCAGCCTTTAGCGGAAGAGCTTTACGCCACCGGGAACTACGATGCCATGTATTTTGCCGGCGTCATTGCGGACCCAATGGCAATGACGGAGGCAGATTTTGACCGTTGGATCGATGCTGCGTATTTTTACATGCTGTCCGATTATGTGGTTGCCGTCACTTTGTCTGAAACCAATATTGCGCAAGATGTTGCGGATAAATGGATTGCAAGCGGTGAAGAACTTAGAATGTCCGCAGGCTGGAGCTGCTATTGCTGGCTTTTGGGTAATCGTAAGGATAGTGAATTTAGTGCAAGCAAGATTTCTAGTATGCTTGATCAGGTAGAAAATACGATACACCATTCTCCTGATCGAACAAAATCCGCTATGAATAATTTTATTTACTCAGTTGGGATTCACTATTTGCCACTCCATGATAAGGCGGTTGAAACCGCAAAGGCAGTAGGACCAGTCGAAATCAAGCGGGAAAAGAAAAAAAGCAGTGTTCTGCTTGCTTCCGATACTATTCAAAAGGAAATAGAAAGAGGGAGGCTTGGTTTCAAACGCAAATATGTCAGGTGTTAGCATAATTGAAGCCAAGGGATGGTTTTAGTGAATGACATTAACCACAATCAAAAACCGTGAGAACCGTCCCTCTGGTTCTTTCTCTCAGGGAAATGGTAGAATTATCTATATATGATCAAAGGGGAAATGATATGAGAACTTTTCAAGAAAAATTAAAGAAATATGCTGCTCTGGCAGTTGAAATCGGGGCAAATGTTCAAAAGGGGCAAATTTTATTTATATCTGCTTCTATCGAAAGTTACGAGTTTGTTAAATTAATAACCAAAAGAGCTTATGAACTCGGGGCAAGCGAGGTAATTTATGAATGGAATGATGACGCTTTAACCCGAATGAAATATGAATCGGCATCCGATGAGGTTTTTACCGATTTCCCAGCATACCGTGTTATGCAGCGTGAAGAGCTAGCTGAAAAGAATGCTGCATTTATCATGATTGATTCAAGAAACCCAGATTTATTAAATGGAATTGATCCAGAGCGTATCTCGAATTTTAATAAAGCATCAGGTACAGCACTTAATAAGTTTCGGACTTATATGCTGAATGATAAAATTGCCTGGACGATTGTCGCCTATCCTTGTCAGGATTGGGCAGATAAAGTGTTCCCGAATATTGACAAAACGGAACGAATCAATGCCCTGTGGGATGCTATTTTTTCTGCGACGAGAATCGACCATGAGGATACCATTGGTGCATGGAAAGAACATATAGCAGATCTTGATAGTAAAGCTAATTATTTAAATTCCCGAAAATACAAATCCCTCCATTACCGCGCCCCTGGCACCGATTTAACCGTCGAACTGCCAGAAAAACATAAATGGGTGAGTGCAGGAAATCATAATGAAAAAGGGACACTATTTATTGCGAATATGCCTACAGAAGAGGTGTTCACTTCTCCTAATAAATACGGCGTAAACGGCACCGTTACTAGTACAAAGCCGTTAAGTTACGCTGGAAAACTAATCGAGAACTTTAGCTTAACATTTAAAGAAGGTAAAGTCGTAGATTTTACCTGTGAAAACGGGTACGACACGCTTAAACAATTAATTGAAACAGATGAAGGTAGTCGGTATCTTGGGGAAATAGCTCTCGTTCCGCACCGTTCGCCAATTTCACAGTCAAACACGATTTTTTATAACACGCTTTTTGATGAAAATGCGTCAAATCACTTAGCAATCGGCGAAGGATTTCCGTTTTGTTTAGAAGAAGGAAAATCGATGTCAAAAGATGAACTTAGGAACATCGGGTTGAATGAAAGTTTGACACATGTAGATTTTATGATTGGCTCAAGTGAAATGGATATTGACGGGATGCTTCCTGACGGAAGAGTCGAACCCATTTTTCGAAATGGAAACTGGGCATTTTAAAAAGTCACCATTGGTGACTTTTTGTGTTCTTTATGGTCCATAAGAATTTTGGTTTTCTGGCGGATATTCCTTTACCTTCTCTCTTAGTTGTCTTTCATCAGGCGGATTGTCGCTGATACATTGAAAAAGTGGCAATATGATGTGGTAGAAGTGACCCATTTTGACTAGGTGCTAACGGAATTTGAACACACCTCGTTCTATTAGATATTAATCTTCCGGTTTTTGATGGATACTACTGGTGCCAGCAAATACGCGCTTGTTCCAAGGTACCGATTATCTAGCTGGCTTCAGCAAATGAAGCCAGCCGTTCATTTAATTATTTTCCCCATAAGGGTCTATCGTTTGAATCGTTCCGTCATCGTTATATTTCAGTTCAGTATATTTTACTGAACGTTTATGGTCGACGCCATCTGATAACGAGCAATCGTGATAAAACAAATACCACTTATCCTTAAACTGGACAATAGAATGATGGGTGGTCCAGCCAATAACAGGTGTGAGGATCGTTCCTTTGAACACAAATGGACCTTGTGGATTTTCACTTACTGCATAAACAATTTTATGAGTTGTCCCCGTAGAATAGGAAAGATAGTAAAGACCATTGTATTTATGAACCCATGGTCCTTCGAAATATCTCCGGTCTTCGTCACTAGCAAGAATCGGATTTCCGTGTTCATCCACAATGGAGATTTCCTGCGGTTCGCTTTTAAAAGTCAGCATATCATCGCTTAATTCAGCTACTCTTGGCCCCAATGCCGGTTCTGTAGGAGCTGGACCTTCGGCTTCTGGGGTAAACGTTCCTGTTTGCCATTTTTCCAGCTGTCCTCCCCATAGGCCGCCAAAATAAACATAGGCTCTTTCATCATCATCGACTAACACAGCCGGGTCAATACTGAAGCTGCCTGGTATGTAATTTTCCTCTGGTGTAAAAGGTCCTGCAGGATTCGGGCTTGTTGCGACACCAATTCGGAAAATGCCATCTGTATCTCTTGCCGGGAAGTATAGATAATACGTGTTATTTTTGTATGCTGTGTCAGGAGCCCAAAGCTGTTTGCTTGCCCAAGTAATATCTCTTAAATGAAGAGCTTCTCCGTGGTCTACACAGGGTGCGTCTACATCATCCATGGATAAAACATGGTAATCTTCCATTGCATATTGGTCGCCATTATCGTTTGAAGTCCCATCATGATCAAGGTCATGAGAAGGGTAAATATAAAGCTTACCTTCAAAGACATGTGCAGATGGGTCTGCCGTAAAGATGTGGGTAACTAAAGGCTTATTCGGTTTTGAGTTTCTTTCCATAATATCTCTCCATTATCCAGAATAGTTACTTACAAATTTATTATAACTGAAGCTCGTGAACTTTGTATATCCATTCAACTAACTTTTTTGTTGGAGTTTTTAATAAACTATTTACAGTGAATTGACGACATAGAGATGGAATAGAACAGGTTCGGTGAATCCAAGCTCGTCTTCATGCGGACAAAAATAGTCAAAAGAAAACAGAAGTTGTCCACATAGAGCATTTTTAAAAAAGACATTTTTTCGAAAACAGCATTAATAAGAACCCTCCCTGCCTTCTTTTAAACGCAGGGAGGGTGACATCAGGACAGTTATGAAGTTTTGGATTCTTCTTTTATAAAGTTCTCGACAACAAAAGCTGATACACCTAGCACGGTAGAATGTTTTTCAAGCTTGCAAAAATCCAATCGTAATTCATTTAGATGATGTGAGAGTGTATGATTCTTAATAGTCGTTCGGATTGGCTGCTCAATCCATTCCTTAGCTAATGCTAATCGGTTTCCAATGATCACTTGGTCAGGGTTAAACGTATTAATAATGTTATTAATACCATACCCAAGATATCGGCCGATGTCTGCAAAAAGAGCCTTTGCTGCTTCATCACCATGCCCTGCCCGGTTTATTAATGACTCAAGAGTATCCGTGTTTTGGCCAGCCGTCTTCAGCAGGGCAGATTCAGATGCGTATGCTTCCCAGCATCCTTTGCTGCCACAGTTACATCGCTTTCCATTGAGATCAATGATCATATGCCCCATTTCACCTGAAAATCCATCTCTGCCTTGATATAACACTTTGTTTAAAATAATCCCTACACCGATACCAATTCCACCACTAATGTAAATAATGTTTTGATAGTCTTGACCTGCACCAAACTGTTGTTCACCAAAAGCCCCTGCATTGGCCTCATTTTCAATAATGACAGGAACCTGGTATAACTGCTCGAGATCCATTTTTAACGGAATGTTTTTCCATCCCAAGTTAGGAGCGAGAAGCACGGAACCTTCTTTGTTTACAATCCCAGGCACACCTACACCGATACCTACAATGCCATATCTGCTGCTAGGCATCTGATCCATAAGAGATTGAATCATTTTCTTCACAATGCTCATGATATCTGAATAAAGGGTTTGGTTAACTGATTGATTTTTTTCGATCAGAATATTGCCCTTTAAATCTGTCAATACACATAGCACATAGTTAACTCCGATATCAATCCCGATCGCATATCCGGCAACTTTATTAAAATGAAGTATAACAGGGCGCCTGCCGCCGCTTGATTCACCAGGGCCTGATTCATATAAAAGCTCTTCCTCTAATAGTTCATTTACTAAAGAAGAAACGGTTGCCTTATGTAAGCCGGATACTTGGGCGATGTCCGCTCTTGAAATCGGTTCTTTTCCCATTATTAATTGCAATACAAGTGCTTTATTATTTTTTTTCACAACTTGTTGATTCCAGGTCATTGTTTCCACTATTATAAACTCCTTATTTGGTAGTAGATATATTTTATCATAAACTTAGTTTATTGGATATACAAACAAACAATTAGATGTTATAATCAACTTAGTTTATTGAATGTACAAACATTGCGAGGAGGGAGATAGTTGAAAAGGGTTCAATGGGGAGTCATAAGCACGGCAGATATCGCTCAAACACAGGTGATTCCAGCGATTTTACGCTCAGACTATGGTGAACTAGCGGCGATTGCCAGCAGGGGTGACAAAGCAAAGGATATTGCGGACAGATTTTCAATCCCTTATTATTATGATTCCTATAAAAAGTTACTTATGAATGAAGAAATTGAAGCCGTTTACATTCCGCTTCCTAATCATTTACATAAGCAATGGGTGATCGAAGCAGCCATGCATGGGAAGCACGTCCTTGTCGAAAAACCTGCTGCCTTAACCGCTGAGGAGACAAAAGAAATGGTGGACTGCTGCCGCGAGAATAATGTGAAATTCATGGAAGCATTTATGTATCAATTTCATCCTCAACATACTAGAGTTCGAGAAATAATATCATCGGGTGAAATTGGCGAGATCAAGTTTATGCGGGCCGGTTTTTCTTATTTCTTAAATGATAGGGAATCCAATATCCGGATGAACCAGGAAATGGGCGGCGGCAGTATTTATGATATCGGCTGTTACTGCATCCATGCTATTCGCAGCATCACGGGATCTGAACCTGTCAGAGTGGAAGCATTTGCCGAACTTGATCCTCAAACGGGAATCGATCGATCCGCGATTGTCTATATGAAGCTGGAAAATGGAGTAAACAGTGTGTTTGATTGCAGTTTTGATATGTCTTTTAGACAGGAATATGAAATTGTTGGAACAAAGGGCAGGATTACGGTACCTGCTGCCTACCGTCCTGATGTGGCCGGTAATGTTGGAAGAATTTATATTCAATCGGACCAGGGAAATCGCTCTGAATGTGTTAACGGTGACCAATATAAAATGCAAATCAACCGTTTTTCACAAGCGATTTTACAAGGCAATCAACCTTCTTATTCAGCCGAAAATACGCTTCAAAATATGCGTGTGATTGACTCTTGTTACCAATCGATTGAAAGCAGAACGGTTGTAACGTTAGTTAAAAAGTAAATTAATATAGAAAATTTTTGGAGAGCAGGTGATTAAATTGGTTAAGAATATGTTTTTCAATGCACATCATTCACCAATCGGGGCATTTTCAAGCTTTACGCTGGGGTTCTATGGAAACGGAGGCGGTTTGGATTTAGAGCTGGGCCGTTCACCGCGGAAAAATGTCTACGTAGGTGTGGAATCTTTAGAACAAGAAGGCATATACAATGCCCTTCCGTTCTTTGAGGTGGCGGATGATGAAAGCAGGCGCTATGACATTGAAAATATGGATCCAAACCCTGATAAACCGAAGATTATCCTGCCATACAAGAGGGAACAAATCCAACGGGATTTTCAATTAGGAACAGACTCTTGGAAGGCTGGCGATTTAACCTTTACGATTTATTCTCAAGTTCAATCTGTCCCGGAACCTTCATCGGCAACAGACGAGGAATTGCAGAAGGTTTTAATACCTGCTGTTTGGGCTGAACTGACAATTGATAACACAAAAGGAGCCAGAAGCCGCCGTGCTTTCTTTGGGTACCAAGGGAGTGATCCGTACAGTTCAATGCGCCGTTTAGATGATAAGTGTGATGGCATTGCTGGTATTGGCCAGGGACGTTTGACCGCGATTACCACAAATGATCCTGAAGTGAAATCTGCATTGCACTTTAGTTTGGAAAATATTTTAACAACGCCATTTGAGGAGAACTGGACATTCGGATTAGGACCGCTTGGTGCACTTGTGATGGATGTTCCAGCTGGCCAAACACGGACCTATCATTTTGCGATTTGTTTCCACCGAGGCGGATATGTGACGGCTGGATTGGATTCTTCCTATTTTTACACCAGATATTTCCGTAATATCGAATCGGTAGCCGAATATGCACTAGAAAATTTTGAAGAGTTTACGAATCGTGCTAGACAATCTAATAAATTAGTAGAAAAAGAGGATTTGTCTGAAGATCAAAAGTTTATGATGATTCATTCGATTCGAAGTTATTATGGGTCCACGCAATTATTGGATGCCGCTGGTGAACCTTTCTGGGTCGTAAATGAAGGGGAATACCGGATGATGAACACTTTTGATCTCACGGTTGACCAAATCTTCTTTGAATTAAAAATGAATCCATGGACTGTGAAAAATGAGTTAGATATGTTTGTAAGCCGTTTTAGCTACGAGGATAAAGTTCGTTTTCCGGGAGATGAGGAAGAATATCCAGGCGGAATCAGTTTTACCCATGATATGGGGGTAGCGAATACGGTTTCCAGGCCACATTATTCTTCCTATGAACTGTACGGTTTAGACGGATGTTTCTCGCACATGACTTACGAACAGTTAGTAAACTGGGTGTTATGCGCGTCCGTTTATGTGGAACAAACAGGAGACCAGCAGTGGTTAGAAGTTAATTTGGATATTTTCGTCCGCTGTTTTGAAAGCATGCTGAATCGTGATCATCCTGAAGCAGATAAGCGTGATGGAATTATGGGGCTCGATTCAACACGTGTCATGGGCGGAGCAGAAATCACCACCTATGATAGTTTAGATGTTTCGCTTGGACAGGCAAGAAATAATATTTATCTAGCAGGCAAGACATGGGCATCGTATGTAGCATTAGAGAAGATTTTCAGAGAAAACGGCCTTGACGGCCTTTCAAAAGAGGCCGGCGTTCAAGCGGACAAATGTGCAGCGACGATTGTTTCGCACGTTACTCCTGGGGGCTATATCCCGGCTGTTGTCAAGGAAGGAAATGATTCGAAAATCATCCCTGCTATTGAGGGATTAATTTTCCCGTACTTTACAAATAACCAGGATGCATTAGATCCTAATGGCCGTTTTGGAGCCTATATTAAAGCTTTAAAAACGCATTTGGAAACGGTATTAACGGAAGGAGTCTGCCTGTTTGAAGATGGGGGATGGAAAATTTCCTCTACAAGCAATAACTCATGGTTAAGTAAAATTTACCTGTCTCAGTTTATTGCCCGAAAGATTCTTGGCTGGGAGTGGGATGAAAAGGGAGCAAAGGCAGATGTAGCCCATTTGGCATGGCTGACACACCCAACTTTATCAGTTTGGAGCTGGAGCGATCAAATTATCTCTGGTGAAATTGCTGGAAGTAAGTATTATCCACGTGGAGTCACCAGCATCTTATGGCTTGAAGAGAGTAAAAAATCCACACCCTTAAATAAGGCCGCACTAAAGGCTTAATGAAGGGGTAAAGGCTGTCTCAGCCAAATCAGACAGCCTTTAAAATATTTTATATAATCTTAGTTTATCCAATAGACAAACAAAGTTTAGAGTGCTATAATTTGATTCAACAAGGGTTACAGATTAAGAGATGTGCAGTCGTTTGTAAGCAGTTACATATTTAATCTGAAACCAAAAACCACTAGGAGGCATAACCCATGGCATATTTCGAAACGGTAAACAAAATTCAATTTGAAGGCGCTTCATCAAAAAATCCATTGTCATTTAAATACTATAATCCTGAAGAAAAAATAAACGGCAAAACCATGGAAGAAATTCTTCGTTTCTCCGTAGCATACTGGCACACTTTTACTGCTGACGGTACTGATCCTTTTGGTGTGGGTACAGCCATCCGTCCTTGGGACAATTTAAAAGGATTAGACCTGGCAAAGGCGCGTGTGGAAGCGGCATTTGAACTTTTTGAAAAATTAAATGTACCTTTCTTCGCCTTCCACGATGTGGATATTGCACCTGAAGGAAGCTCGTTAAAAGAAACAAACGAAAACCAAGATGTTATCGTGGCAATGATTAAGGAATATATGAAAACAAGCAAATCGAAATTGCTTTGGAACACGGCGAATATGTTCTCGAACCCTCGTTATGTTCATGGTGCCGCGACTTCTCCTAATGCAGACGTGTTTGCTTACTCTGCTGCCAAAGTGAAAAAAGGCTTAGAGGTAGCAAAAGAGCTTGGTGCGGAAAACTATGTATTCTGGGGCGGCCGCGAGGGCTATGAAACTCTTCTTAACACAGATATGAAACTTGAACAGGACAACTTGGCACGCTTCTTCCATATGGCAGTAGACTATGCCAAAGAAATTGGCTTAAATGTTCCATTCTTAATTGAGCCAAAACCAAAAGAGCCTACGAAGCACCAATACGATTTCGATGTGGCCACTGGCCTTGCGTTCTTGCAAAAATATGATTTAACCGATTACTTCAAGTTTAATATCGAAGCTAATCACGCTACACTTGCTGGCCATACTTTCGAGCACGAGTTAAGAACGGCACGTATTAACGGCATGCTTGGATCGGTTGATGCGAACCAAGGTGATACACTGCTTGGCTGGGATACAGATGAATTCCCAACTGACTTGTATACAAATACACTAGCGATGTATGAAATACTGAAAAACGGCGGATTAGGAAAAGGCGGCTTGAACTTCGACGCAAAGGTTCGCAGAGGATCATTTGAACCAGAAGATCTATTCCATGCACACATCGCTGGTATGGATGCATTTGCTATCGGTCTAAAAGTAGCAAACAAATTAATTGAAGATAAAGTACTCGATAGCTTTATCGAAGAACGCTACAGCAGTTATACAAATGGCATCGGTCTAGAAATCGTAGAAGGAAGAACCAACTTCCGTGAACTTGAAGAGTATGCCCTGCAATTAACAGAAATTAAGAATTCTTCAGGAAGAACAGAACGTCTTAAGGCTTCAATTAACCAATATTTATTAGAAACTCTTTCAAGTGTAACAGTTTAATTATAATTATGAAAAAAGAGCTGGCAGCCCATTACTCCAGCACTTTTTTTAGAAAAGGATGATACAGATGAAATACGTAATTGGTGTTGACCTCGGAACGAGTGCTGTAAAGATTTTATTGGTCAATCAGAATGGCGAAGTGTGCAAAGAAGTATCAAAATCCTATCCTCTTATTATTGAAAAATCGGGTTACAGTGAACAAAACCCAGAGGAATGGGTAGAAAAAACCACTGCAGGTTTGGCCGAGCTAATCGAGCAATTCGATGGCGATGTAAACGACATCGAGGGCATCAGCTTCTCGGGGCAGATGCATGGCCTTGTCTTATTAGATCAGGACAATCAAGTCCTGCGGAACGCTATTTTATGGAATGACACGAGAACAACGAAACAATGTCAGGAAATCTACGAAGTTGTTGGCAAACAGCTATTATTGGATATCACCAAAAACCCTGCATTAGAAGGCTTTACCTTGCCAAAAATTCTTTGGGTGAAACAAGAGGAGCCTGAAATTCTTGAACGGGCGAGTCTTTTTATGCTTCCAAAGGATTATCTTCGTTACCGGATTACGGGAAATATACATATGGAATATTCTGATGCGTCAGGAACCTTGCTGCTAAACGTGGCAAAACGTGAATGGAGCAGTGAGGTTCTGGAACGATTTGGTCTTTCCGCTGAATTCTGTCCTCCATTAGTAGAATCTCATGCCTTCGTTGGGACCATCACGGCTCTATTTGCCCAGGCAACTGGATTATCCGAAGTAACCAAAGTATTTGCAGGCGGTGCGGATAATGCCTGTGGCGCCATTGGTTCAGGGATTCTTTTTGAAGGCAAAACGTTATGCAGCATCGGCACTTCAGGAGTCGTTCTTTCTTATGAAGAAAGAAATGACCTGGATTTTGAAGGGAAGGTTCACTACTTTAATCACAGCGAAGAAAATGCTTACTATACAATGGGGGTAACCCTGGCAGCGGGTTACAGTCTAAGCTGGTTTAAAGATACATTCGCCAGCGCTGAAGCCTTTGATCAGTTCTTAGAAGGTGTTGAGGATGTACCGGCAGGAAGCAATGGATTACTATTCACTCCTTATTTAGTAGGGGAGAGAACTCCTCATGCAGATTCAAATATTCGCGGAAGCTTTATTGGCATTGATGCAGCACATGAGCGGAAGCATTTTGCCCGGTCTGTACTCGAGGGAATCACCTTCTCCTTAAATGAATCAATCGAGATCTTTAGAAACAGTGGTAAGACCATTGATTCCATTATTTCGATCGGCGGCGGCGCAAAAAACGAAACATGGCTGCAAATGCAGGCAGATATTTTTAATGCAAAAATTGAAAAGCTTACAAGTGAACAAGGACCTGGAATGGGAGCGGCTATGTTAGCGGCATATGGCTGCGGCTGGTACACGTCCTTAAAAGAATGTGCTCAAGTATTTATTCAAACTGCCAAAACCTATTACCCTGTTCCAGAAAATGTGGAAACTTACAAGAAACTATTTACCCTCTATCAACAAGTTTATTCACAAACAAAGGAACTAAATGAGCAATTACGGGCATTTAGAAAGTAACAAATGAAGCCACTCAAGCTGCTCCAGCTTGGGGGCTTTATGTACCATTTGTTTTTGATCCTGATTACAATGTAAAACCAGCTTATTGGGCAATTATCGACCATAAATAGGATAAAAAAATCAACTCTGAGGTTTTGGAGTTGATTTTTTTAAATTTCCTTTATCTTAGGAAAGAAATCAGAAGCTAATTTTACTAAAACTCATTTTCAAAATGTTTGGTTGTATCAGTGTAAGATTTCCAAGTCTGGAGGTTTTGGTTTTAAGGGGTTGCTTTAGCAATCCCTTTTCTTCATATTCACTAACGGGTGCTAGAATTAACGAATAGTTGTTATTTTGGCGGCATTTCTTATTGTGGTGTAAAGCAGGATATCGTAACATATTATTACTCGACAATAAATAATAGTATTTTTTTGGAAGGATACTCTATGCAGATTTTTTTGTTTTTGAAAGGAATACTAATTGGTTTTTCTATTGCTGCTCCTGTGGGACCAATTGGTGTACTGGTCATTAAAAGAACGTTAAGTCAGGGGAGAATTTATGGAATTGTGTCAGGAGTTGGGGCAGCGAGTGCGGATGCTGTATACGGTCTAATTGCGGGGCTTGGTTTGACCTTTATTACGAATTTTTTTATAGGACAACAGTTTTGGTTTCATTTAGTTGGGGGAGCTTTCCTCTGTTATTTAGGAATAAAAATAGCTATATCAGAAGCATCAGAGAACCCGGCGCGAGTGCAAGGTCAGCATTTATTTGGTGCTTATTCCTCAGTCTTTCTCCTTACTTTGACAAACCCTATTACGATCCTATCTTTTGTTGGCATTTTCTCAGGAATAGGACTCACTCAAGCTAGTGAAGGTTCAGTGGTAACATTGGTTTTAGGTGTATTTATAGGTTCAGGAATTTGGTGGCTATTACTATGTTTTGTTGTGGGACTTTTTAGGGAAGTTCTCAAAAAACCAATCTTAATATGGATAAACCGATTGTCGGGTCTTATTATTTTCTTATTTGGGATATATTCTTTTTGGGGTTTATAGTGCATTTTTCCGGATTGAAGCTAAAAAGTAGCTGCAGATTACTGTAATTAAAGAGGTGGAAATCCACCTCTTTTTATTGGTGTGCCAGGCA
>NZ_JBCNAD010000041.1:0-150945 GCF_050477905.1 Neobacillus pocheonensis
AGCGCATACAAGAGAAATTAGGCTACCATTCACCAATAGAGTTTGGTCAAATGGCAGCCTAAGAGGGTGTTTTATTCGTGTCTCAAATCACTAGGTCAGTCTACTTCCATGGCTTTTTTTTATGCCTGATATTTTTTCGGCATTTTCTTCCTTACACCAATCATAATTCCAGCAATCACAATGAACACAACCCCAAAAATCGCATAGAGAATTGTGAAATTTTCTTTGTTCGATGTTTGAGAATGAGCGATTTTATTAGCAGAATCGTACTTCTTTGCAACAGTTTTTAGCTGCTTTAATTGTAATGGAACCTTTTGGACTTCTTTACCATTTGTATTCTTAATTAAAAGAATTCCGTTGTTGTCCACTTCTTTTGTTGTCCCCTTAACATCTTCTGTAATAAGCGTATCTTTATCTAAAAAATATTGTTTCTGATCTTTTCTATATACTTCCCCTTGCTTCAGAAGGGCATTTTGAAAGTGATTAAATCCGAAATCAAACAAAGTAGCCGTATCTTTATATTTATCATTTTTCAACTCAGATTTTAAAACGATTGCTGTTAATTTTAATTTGCCATTATTAGCAGTTGTGGCCAAAGTTTGCTTTGAATCGGTCGTATAGCCTGTTTTCCCACCAGTAACCCCAGGGTACGGGAGCTCCCCTTTTAACATGCGATGATGTGTAAGCAGTTTCGTACTCCATGATTGACCTACCCACATAAGCTCTTTTGTCCCAAAAATTTCTGCAAAGGTTGGATTTTTCATTGCATAATTGGTTATTAATGCTAAATCCATAGCCGTCGTATAATGATTCACATCATGCAATCCACTTGGATTCGTAAAATGAGTATTTTTCACACCGATGGTGGTTTTTAAATATTCATTCAAATTTCCGGCAAATTGTTCAACACTTCCATCAATATGCTCCGCAATAGCAACAGCGGCATCATTTCCAGAGTTGATCAGCATCCCTTGAATTAACTTTTTTAAAGGAACCTGCTCTCCTTCATTTAAATAAACCCTTGTTCCATCTTGTCTAACAGCATTAGCACTAACCGTTGCAATGCTATTTAAATCCCCTTTTTCAATCGCATAAATAGCTGTAGCAATCTTTGTAACACTTGCAGGATACATTTTTTCTTCAGCATTTTTCGCATATAAAACGGCATTGGTCTCAGAATCTAACAGGCAGGCTGCCTCACTTTTAAGTTCTAATTGCGGCTCGTCGGCTGCAAAGGCTTTCATTTGAAATGAAAAAAGGACCAATAAGGTAATGCAATAAGAAATGATTTTTTTCAATATAAAACACCCTTACATAAACTATTTCCTATTTGATTTTAACAGATTCTCTTAAAAAAATAATAGTATTTCCAAAAATTTGATATAAAAAAATAACCCGTCAGGTATCCTGACGGGTTATTAAAAATATCTCTGTTAAACTGGTCTGTTGATTTCCGCTCCAATCAACGAACTTCAAAAATCAACAATGTTCTTTAACATAGCTAAAAAGTTAAGCTCTTTTCTTCGAAATTAACAAGGTTATTTGTGCCATAGTAAAAGGTAAAGAAGTTTTTCTCCTGTAGGCTAAATACTTTGGCTCCCATACACTTGTATATTTTTCTTTAAATTTTCTTAGGCCCTGAAAATGGTAAATAAAGTGTCCATGCAGAAAAATTTGCGCAGCAATTTTTTCACTTAAAAAAGCAAATTTCGATAATCCAACATTAGCCAGAGGTGCCATTCCCATATTAAAGCGGTGATATCCCTTTTCTTTTGCCCAATCTATTAAAGAAAGAAATAGAAAATCAATCGTGCCAGGTTCTGTCTCTGGTTTAAATCTCATTAAATCTACTGAAATAGTTTGTTGGTCATCATATACATACATAATACTCATAAAGCCGTGAATTTGCTTATTTTCATCTCTTACTATCGCCAGAGGTGCCCTACTTAAATAATCTTCATCAAAGAAGCCAAGTGAAAAGCCCTTCTCTGTCCTCCCTTGAAGCCAATCATTTGAGACTTCTCTTAATTCATCGAAAAATTCATTTGAAAATGGAGGTTCCACTAATTCAAATGAGTATTGGTCTTGATTGAATTTATTTCGAAGAACCCTTAAGTCTCTCATTTTAGCCCCCGATAATGAGAAGGTCTTGAGATCAACAAAGGCTTCCTCCCCTAATTTAAAGAAGGTGAAACCGTGCCCTTGTAGAAACGGGAGCATCTGATCACTTACTTGATAGAAAACTGGCGTAAACCCATGGAGGTCGGCAATTTCCTGGAATTCTTCAATCGCACTAGATAATTCACTTTTTTCACCTATTGGATCACCAAGTACTACTAACTTATCAGCGTATTGTTGAAAAGGAATTAAAACATTTCTTTTTTTATTCCAAAAGATGTATTTATCATGTAAAAATATCAAATGAGTTAAAACCTTTCCATGATATCTTTTCAAATGTTGGATAATTTCATCTTCATAATCAGAGGACTTATCCAATTTCCATTTTTTCGGCAGGCTAATCAAATATCCTGATAAAAGAATTAATAACGCGATCACAAGGCCAATTATGGCACTCTTAAATAAATCACGGTAATCTAAAATCACGAATGGCAAGAATTTTGTTGGTATGGCTAACTTCGCTTCAGGTAAATTCAAATAACCGATTATGAGATAGGTGGAAGTGATGATTAAAATAATCGTTATATCAAAAATCGTTTTTCCCCAAGTGAGAACATAACTTTCCCGATAAAACTGTTCTTTTGATGTCCTAAGTAATAAAGCAACAATAATTAAAAAAATCGCTTCCTCGTAATCAATCCCTTTAAAAATAGAGAAAAGGGCCGCTAAAATGAGCGCAAACATTGTCAAATCGTAAGTCCTTTTCACACTGTATTCAATCCCACGCGATAAACCTAACAACAAAAACCCTGCAGCCACTGAAAGTTGATGGGATACATTAATTATCGGAAAAGATAATAATTCCTGTGCAATTCTTAACCTTGACATAATACCAGGTACACTTGCGGATAAAAGCAAGATTAACCCTGATAAAAAAACCAGCATCGTTAAGATAATATGACTTACTCCCTGAAGGATAGCCTTTGGCAAATAATTCCACGATTTGTTCCACTTTTCCCAGTACAATTTTACAAAGAAGATCAAACTGGTTAAAAATGGGATAAAGTAATAACCAATTCGATAAAACAGAAGGAGTACCAAGATTTTTTCTTCAGGGATGTGTAATTCCTGCATTCCCCATAAAAAAATTAAATCAAAGGAGCCTAGACCCCCAGGTATCATACTAATAATCCCAGCACAGGCCGCCACAATATACACTGGGAAAAGCTCTTCAATCGAAATAGTTATCCCCATTATTTTACACAAAATCAAAATTGCGATAAAAACGGCAAACCATTCGATAATCGATACAATAATAAGTTCAAAAGCAATATTTGGTGTAAAGAGAGACTGATGGTCTTTTTTTGATTTTAAAATATGTATGGTTAAAAATATCGGCAGGTATAATCCTACACCCAATACAGCAAAATAGAGCCACTTTGTATGAATAAATAATGGGAAATGATGGTATCCAATGGCTACGATCCAAGATAAAAAGGATATTCCAGTTAAATAAAATAGGGAAACTGAAGCAATCACACCCAAAAGACGCCGTTTATCCTGTTCAAACTTATGAAAGAAATAAGTTCTTAACATGGCCCCGACCAACCCGCCAAAACCAATTAAATTGGAAAAGGAATTAGCAATAAACGATTGTTCTAAAAGCTCCCTTTTTGGAACTTTAATCTTTAAGACCCGCACCAGGATAACATCATACAAAAGCATAGGTAAAACGGCACAAAAGGTTACAGCTATAATTAATAATAATTTAAAAATATTAAGTTGACTTAGTTCATTTTTTAGTAAATGTATGTTTAAATCCCCAGTAAATTTTTTCATTTCTATGATGGCAAAGATTAATAAAAATAATGGGAAGATAAACTTTATTACTTTTAGGACTTTTTCTTTTTTAATCCCCAACAAAATTACCACCTATTTTTTTCATTCCTATTTTTACTATAAACTTTTCGACAGGAAAAATAAAAGAAAATAAATTCAACTACCCTCATTGTTGACATTTTAATGGCCATTCAACCATTAATAATCATTGTTAATAATGTAAAAAAAGAGACAAGTTTTCCTACCTACTCCGCATAAGTATTAAGTAGGACAAATTATGAGGGGGTTTTCAGTTGAAATTTCTAGTATTAAAGAAAGAAACACTTCTATTCTTTCTTGCAGTGGGAGTTGTACTTGCCACCATATCTGCATGGTTTATGTTAAAGGCAGGTGATGCGGCAGTGTTTAATCAACAATCAAATAATGAAATCCGAGAAATCCATATGGTTACAGCAGAATTTAAATCAACAATGAAAAATGGAAAAGAAATTGAGGCCTACCGCTGGGATCCCGGAACCATCTCATTGGAAAAAGGTGAAACGGTAAAATTATATATTAGTGGAATAAATGGTGAAGCCCATCCTTTTTATATAGAAGGAACGAAAATTAAGGGAACCGTAAAAAAAGGTGAGGAAACGGTTGTCACACTCAAATTTAATAAAGAGGGAACTTATAGGCTTATCTGCGAGACACATTCTGATCGGTCACACAATGGTCCGATGATTGCATATATTAACGTTGATTAGAACAGGAGGCTTCCTCCTGTTTTTTTATGCTGTTTCACTAGTTTTTCCTATTAACAGGTTGATATTATTGGTTTTGTTTTATATAACAGTTTTGATGTTATAGTATATTTTTGTAGTACAGTTTTATATCTTGTTCATTAGCTGTTCAAATTTACCCCTGAAATTACTTTATAAATATTGATTTCACAATTTATTAACATTTGCTCATTGTTACACAAAATATAGCTGTTATACTTAAATTGTGATTAGAGATTCAATCTGTTATATAAATTTGTTACTAAATTTTAGAGGTGAAAAATGATGGAACAATGGAAAGAATTTACAAAAGGAACTTGGACGAAAGAAGTTAATGTACGTGACTTTATCTTGAAAAACTACACACAATTTGAAGGAGATGACTCCTTTCTAGCTGGTGCAACTGAAGCAACTAATCAATTATGGGACCAGGTAATGGAACTTACTAAGCAAGAACGTGAAAACGGCGGAGTCCTTGAAATGGACACAGAAACTGTTTCTACGATTACTTCACATGGGCCAGGTTATTTGGATGAAGAATTTGAAAAAGTGGTTGGAGTCCAAACAGATAAACCTTTTAATCGTTCTATGCAGCCTTTCGGTGGCATTCGCATGGCAAAAGCTGCCTGTGAAGCGTATGGTTACCAATTAAATCCTGAAATTGAAAGAATCTTTACTGATTTCCGCAAAACACACAATCAAGGCGTGTTCGATGCTTATACTGATGAAATGATGCTTGCACGTAAAGCAGCCATCATCACTGGCCTGCCAGATGCTTATGGCCGTGGTCGGATTATTGGAGACTATCGCCGTGTTGCACTTTATGGTGTTGATTTCCTTATTAAAGAAAAGCAATTAGACAAGAAAAATACTAGCAAGGTCATGACTGAAGACAATATGCGTCTTCGCGAAGAGATTGCTGAACAAATCCGTGCCTTAAATGAACTTAAAGAACTTGGTACTAGCTATGGTTTCGATCTTTCTCGTCCGGCTGAAAATGCACAAGAAGCATTCCAATGGTTATATCTTGGATACCTTGCAGCTATTAAAGAACAAAACGGAGCTGCGATGAGCCTTGGCCGTGTTTCTACTTTCTTAGATATTTACATTGAAAGAGATTTAGAAAATGGAACTCTTACTGAAGTGGAAGCTCAAGAAATTGTCGACCACTTTATCATGAAACTTCGTTTAGTAAAATTTGCTCGTACTCCTGATTATAATGAATTATTTAGCGGAGACCCAACTTGGGTAACGGAATCTATTGGAGGAATGGCTCAAGACGGACGTTCATTTGTAACGAAAAACTCTTTCCGTTTCCTTCATTCATTAGATAATTTAGGACCAGCTCCTGAACCAAACTTAACTGTTTTATGGTCACCGCAACTGCCTGAAAACTTTAAGAAATATTGCGCAAAAATGTCAATCAAAACTAGCTCCATTCAATATGAAAACGATGATATTATGCGCCCTGAATATGGCGATGACTATGGTATTGCCTGCTGTGTATCCGCTATGGAAATCGGTAAACAAATGCAGTTTTTCGGAGCACGTGCGAATCTAGCAAAGGCTCTCCTCTACTCCATTAACGGCGGTGTGGATGAAAAACTAAAAATCCAAGTAGGGCCTCAATACCAACCGATTACTTCAGATGTATTGGACTATAAAGAGGTAATGCAACGATTTGATCAAATGATGGAATGGCTTGCAGGTCTATATATTAATACCTTGAATGTCATTCACTATATGCATGACAAGTACAGCTATGAAAGAATTGAAATGGCTTTACATGACACGAAAATCCTTCGTACGATGGCAACAGGAATCGCTGGTTTGAGTGTTGTGGCTGACTCATTAAGCGCCATTAAATATGGTGAAGTTAAAGTTATTCGCGATGAAAATGGTATAGCAGTAGATTTTGAAATAAATGGTGACTTCCCTAAATATGGTAACAATGATGATCGTGTAGATAGCATTGCTGTTGAGATTGTGGAAACATTTATGAAAAAGCTGCGCAAGCATGAAACATATCGTGATTCACTTCATACTTTATCCGTTTTAACTATTACATCAAATGTAGTATATGGTAAGAAAACAGGTAACACACCTGATGGACGTCGTGCTGGTGAACCATTTGCACCTGGTGCAAACCCAATGCATGGCCGTGATACAAAAGGCACTTTAGCTTCACTTTCATCTGTAGCTAAAATTCCTTATAGCTATGCAATGGATGGAATCTCTAACACCTTCTCTATCGTACCAAAAGCACTTGGAAAAGAAGAAGAAAATCAGATTCGCAATTTAGTTTCAATCCTGGATGGCTATGCAATGAAAACAGGTCACCATCTAAATGTTAACGTCTTTAATAGAGAAACACTTTTAGATGCCATGGAACACCCAGAACTATATCCGCAATTAACCATTCGTGTTTCAGGATATGCGGTAAACTTTATTAAATTAACAAAAGAACAACAGCTAGACGTTATTAATCGTACATTCCATGAGTCTTTGTAATTAGAATTTTAAGGACTCCCCTTTTTAAGAGGAGTCCTGGCTTATAAATGAAAGGGGATCATCATCATGATAGGAAATATTCATTCAATTGAAACATTGGGGACTGTCGACGGACCAGGGATTAGGTATGTTGTTTTTACACAAGGCTGCCTGCTTCGCTGTCAGTTTTGCCATAATGCCGATACGTGGGAAATCGGCACTGGTAAGCAATTGACCGTTTCTGAAATCATGGATGATTTGATGAGTTATCTTCCTTTCATTCAAGCTTCCGGTGGCGGCATTACTGTCAGCGGCGGCGAACCATTATTACAGATTCCTTTTCTCACTGAGTTATTTAAAGAATGTAAAAAGAAAGGGATTCACACCACCATCGATTCATCTGGTGGATGCTTCTCCCATTCAAAGCTTTTTATCGAGCAGCTTGAAGAATTATTACAATATACTGACCTAGTATTACTGGACTTAAAACATATCAATCGAAAAAAACATATTCAATTAACTGGCATGGCCAATGATCACATACTTGAATTCGCAAAATTTTTATCAGATCGGAATGTACCCATTTGGGTGCGACATGTCCTTGTTCCAACGGTTACAGACGATGAAGAAGACTTGCAAAAGCTTGGTGAATTCATCGGCACCCTAGAAAATGTTAAAAAGATTGAGATTCTTCCTTATCATAAACTGGGTGTTTACAAATGGGAAGCGCTTGGACACGAATATCCATTAAAGCACGTGGAGCCACCGACAGAAGAAAAAGTAGCCTTCGCCTATCAAATGCTAACAGCTCATTGGAACTAAAAAAGCGGATGAATTCCGCTTTTTTTACTTTGAACGAAAGTTCAAGGTCAATGTTGATTGGAGCGTAAATCAACATTCAAATTTAAACACACCCCTACTCTAAAAAACTATTAGCAATGTCTTCATCTTTTGGTATTTAAGCAAGGATTAAATTGATTATTTAACCATTCTCCTATATACTCTTATCATTGGCTATTTAAGCGAGGTGAAAATTTTTGTTTCAATTACTGATGGATCATTCAGATATAAATGCCTTAAACGCGCTTTATGTTAGCATTTATTTAGGAATGATACTGAAATACCTTTGGGCTTGGAGCGTGGAATATTCCTTTATTGACTCACAAACAAACCCTGCGAACACAAAGATTATTCACCCTACGTTTTTTTATAAGAAAAAAAGCTGTTTAAATGTCAGTTTCATTCTAATTAGAATTGTTAAATATATTCGTAGAAAAGAATGTTCTCAGGATGAATCCGAGGAACCTATTTCCTTCTTAGTTACTCAACATTCTTAACCACATTTTTTAGGAGGAAATATGAAAACTAAACGATCTTCACTTTTAATCGTCGCTTTATTAGCCTTTACTACCCTACTATTATCTGCTTGTTCGTCAAAAGCACAGAGCAGTAATAACAATGGATTTTTCCATACTTATTTAGTGAATCCATTCTCGACTATCATCCATTCTGTTGCAGATTTTTTTGGCGGAAATTATGGGTTGGCAATTATTCTTGTAACCCTTATTATCAGACTTGCATTGATGCCATTAATGTTAAGACAATATAAGAATCAAATGGCTATGAAGGAAAAAATGGACGTCTTAAAGCCTGAAATGGACGCCATTCAAAAGAAAATGAAGACTGAAAAGGATCCAAAGAAAAAGCAGGAGCTGCAAGCAGAAATGATGGGGCTTTATCAAAAGCACGGTGTCAATCCTTTAAATATGGGGTGTCTGCCAATCCTCATTCAAATGCCGATCTTGACAGGCTTTTATTATGCAATTCGCGGATCACAGGAAATTGCCCACCATAAGTTTTTATGGTTTAGCCTTGGGCACCCCGATATCATTATCACGATTATTGCTGGGGTTATTTATTACTTCCAGTTTAAGGTATCTCAATCTAATATGCCTACTGCCCAGCAGCAACAAATGAAATACATGGGATTAATGTCACCTCTTATGATTGTCATGTTCTCATTCAGTGCACCTGCTGCACTTCCGCTTTATTGGGTAGTAGGTGGAACATTCCTAATTATCCAAACTATGATTAGCCGCAGCCTATATCAATCGAAAAAAACCGAAGTAGCCGTTAAACAAAAATAAATTTACTTAAAAAGAAGCATCGATAATCGATGCTTCTTTTTAAATTCCTTTTCCTACTATTATTCCGCAAAATGTAAAAATAAGTCCTAACCCATAAGTGAAAAATAAATATCTATAAAAAACCGAAACCTTTTTTGCTTCCCGAAGTTGTTCTGCCTCAAGCTTAAGTGTTGAAAAAGTAGTAAATGCCCCCATAAAACCAACACCAAATAAGGCATTCAGTTGTCCATTTATTTGGATACCAAATAATAAACCTAATAAAAAAGCACCTGATAAATTGACAATAAATGTACCAAAAGGAAAGCTCGTTTTGTTTCGACTTTGGATCAGCTTACTTAAAGCGAAACGGCAAATTGCTCCAAAAAAACCGCCAATTGAAACTAAGAGTAATTCGATCATGATATCTTCCTCGCTTCTTTAGTTCCCCGTTCACCCAAACCAAAGCCTAATCTAACAAACAAAAGCCCACCAATCAAACTGAGAGTTATGTATAAAAAAGCAATTAAATAATGATTTGTTTTTAATAATTTAATCGTTTCGAGGCAAAAGGTTGAAAAGGTTGTATAAGAACCAATAACACCCGTTGAAAGGGCTGTTAAAAGATATGGATGACCCTTTTTTGGCAGGATATACTTGCTTGACATCCATCCCAGCAAAAATGATCCTGTAACATTAATTAACAAGGTTCCAACCGGAAACTCCGGTCCCCACAATTGTATAGCTAAAATGGACAGAACATAACGTAGCAAGCTGCCAGCGATTCCACCCAATCCTACGTACATATAAATCATGATAACACTCCAAACTATTATGAACTTGCTTTAGGATATTTTTTTTTGATTTAGGAATCCTATTCTTGTACAGCTAAGATAAGGGAGTGCTAAAACAAATGAAAAAAGGTTTATTCCTAACAACCACCCTACTTTTTAGTCTTTATTTAACTGGTTGTGCAAATAAAAATGTAAATAATGACGTGGCTTACCGGAACAGAAATAATATAGAACCAACAAGGGTCCAAAATAATAATCTCAACCAGGGAGGCCCAGCGATAACCAGTTTGGACACAAGTGACACTGAACTGGATCGAAATAGGAATCGTACCAGTGTTGGTACAAATCGAGCAAAAATGAGGATTGCTGACAAAGCCGCCGATAAAGTAACGGACCTACCTGAAGTTGATAGCGCCAATATCATTGTAACAGACAATAATGCCTTCGTTGCTGCAAAGCTGGACAATTCAGCACGAAATAAGTTAACAGATGGTATTGAGAATAAAATTTCACGGAAAGTAAAATCAGTTGACCCTAATATCGACAATGTCTATGTTTCCGTTAATCCAGATTTTTATGACCGAATGAACAGCTATGCAGGTGATATCCGTAATGGAAGACCTATCACAGGATTAATGGATGAGTTTTCTAAAACCATTCGAAGAGTTTTCCCAGATGCACGATAACAATAAAGGACTGTAGGCTCACGCCTTACAGTCCTTTTCCTTATGCATCCTGGAAATATTCCTTGTAAAAGCCGCCTACTTTACCAGAATTATCAATAATGTAATAAAATTCTTCTGTTTCATTTTTTACATCATAAATTTTTCCTGCGGTTAAAGCGTTATTGACAAGGTATTTTTTTGCATCCGTATGAACACACTTTACCTTTTTCAACGTGTCACGATCACGCCAAGATAAATGAATCATTGCTGCCACCGTCCCTTTTCGTCATTGTCCATTTTCTAGTATAATCAAACAGGCAAGGGAAGTGCAACCACTCATGTCTTCAAATAAGGTATTAATTTTTTACCACTTCAATAGCTTTTTCTTTCAAACGATATTTTTGAATTTTTCCTGATGCCGTCATTGGATAGGAATCTGTGAATTCAATGTAGCGAGGGATTTTATGTTTAGAAATTTTTCCGATACAATATTCCCTGATTTCTTCTACATTTGCCTCCTCTCCCTCTTTTAAAATAATCCAGGCCATCACCTCTTCCCCATATACTTCATCAGGAATACCGATGACTTGGACATCTAATATTTTAGGATTGGAATAAAGGAATTCTTCAATTTCACGAGGATAAATATTTTCTCCACCTCTAATAATCATATCCTTTAAACGGCCAGTTATCATGCAATACCCATTTTCATCCATAACAGCTAAATCCCCCGTATGAAGCCAGCCATCAGCATCGATCGCCTCATTAGTAGCTGGAAGATTTTTATAATAACCTTTCATTACATGATACCCTCTAGTACAAAGTTCTCCCTGGACACCTCTTGGAACTTCTCTTGATGTACCTGGTTCCACTATTTTAACTTCAACATTCGGCAGGGCTTTCCCGACAGTTTCGACACGTAATTCAATCGGGTCATCCGTTCTTGTCTGGGTGATCACTGGTGAAGATTCTGTTTGACCATATGCAATCGTAATTTCAGTTGCCCCCATTTTCTCAATGACAGCCTTCATTACTTCAATTGGACAGTTGGAGCCAGCCATTATTCCAGTTCTTAATGTAGATAAATTATATTTTTCAAAGTCAGGATCGTTCAATTCAGCAATAAACATCGTTGGAACGCCATGAAGTCCTGTACACATCTCATCTTGAACCGTCTGTAATACTCTTTTCGGACTGAATTCCTGGACTGGAACCATTGTAGCACCCACTGTCACACAAGCCATGGTTCCGAGTACACATCCAAAGCAATGGAAAAACGGGACAGGTATACACAGCCTATCCGTCAAGGTTAACTTCATACAGTTTGCGATATTAAAACCATTATTAACGATATTATTATGGGTCAACATAACACCTTTCGGGAAACCAGTAGTTCCTGAAGTGTACTGCATATTGATGACATCATCCGGCTCAAGTGAGACCATTCTCTGATTTAATTCCTCATCCGAAACTTCATTACCAAGCTTAATTATATCCTCCCAGGAAAAAGTTCCTGGATATCGCTTGTCACCAAGGACTATGACATTTTTAAGGTAAGGGAGCCGACTGCTTCTTAGCTTGCCAGGTTCCGAAATCTTTAATTCAGGAGCAATTTCGTAGAGCATATCAATATAGGAGGATTCCTTCCAAGCATCCATTAAAATAATGGTGGTGGAGTCAGATTGTTGCAAAAGATACTCAAGTTCAGCTGTACGGTAGTTGGTGTTTACCGTTACAAGTACTGCCCCCATCTTCCCTGTTGCAAATTGCGTAATCAGCCATTCAGGAGTATTTGTCGACCAAGCAGCAAGCTGTTCGCCCTTGTCAATTCCAAGTTTGATGAATCCCTTTGCAGCCTGACGGCAAATTTCATCAAATTCTCGATAAGTCCATCTCAAATTACGATCTGAATAAATTACCGCTTGATTGTCTGGGTGTTTTTCCGCTTTCTCTTCCAAAAGCTTCCCAATGGTAACATTTAATAATGTCGTCATTCGTTCATCCCCCCTATGTACATGAAAACAAACCAATAAAACGCTTTCAAAAGTATGTTACCATATTTATAAGAATATTCAATATTTTTAAAATATAATCCCCTTTTGTGAACAAAATATGAACCTTTTATATTTTATGAATAAGGGGTTCTCAAATCAGAGCAAAACCATTACAATAATAAAAACTGAATATTCAATCCATTTTTCCAAGGAGGCATACTCACATTGAAAATTATGAGTAATGAGCAGTTGGTAGTGACGTATCGGGACGCTTTAAAGACTGGTAAGGAAAAGGAATGGATTAAGATATTAAAGGATGAAATTCAACGTCGTGGGTTAAGGCCGTTTAAGAATCGATCATAACTTATGAAATGCCAAAAACCGCTGAAATTATTTCTCAGCGGTTTTCAAATTGTAGCTAACCTTCAAGAAGCAGGCTTTCAGGATCTTCGAGCATCTCTTTGATTTTACTTAAAAAGCTCACCGCCTCTTTACCATCTACAATTCGATGGTCATAAGAAAGGGCTACATACATCATCGGACGATTCTCCATTTTCTCTTTATCAATCGCTACTGGTCGGAGCTGTATTTTGTGCATCCCGAGAATGCCAACCTGTGGGCCGTTTAATATCGGCGTTGACAGTAATGATCCAAACACGCCGCCATTTGTAATCGAAAATGTTCCTCCCTGTAAATCCATTAAGGATAGCTTATTTGTTCTTGCTTTTTCAGCAAGCTGCATAATGTCCAGTTCAATTTCTGCAAATGTTTTCCGGTCCGCATCTCTAACTACTGGAACAACAAGTCCCTCCTCTGCTGCAACCGCAATACCAATGTCATAAAATTTTTTAATTAATAAATCATTCCCTTGAATCTCGGCATTTAAATAGGGGAATTTCTTTAATGCTGCTACAACTGCCTTTGTAAAAAAGGACATAAAACCCAACCTAACATCGTGTTCTTCGTAAAACTTATCCTTTCGTCTTTTTCGAAGATCCATTACCGCTGTCATATCAATTTCGTTAAAAGTCGTAAGCATTGCGGCAGTTTGCTGTACCTCCACGAGTCTTTTGGCTATCGTCTGGCGCCGTCTAGACATCCGCTCTATGATTATAGGCTTAGAATCTTCGGACTTACGCGTGCTTTCTCCAACTGCATCAATTTTCGGAATACTATTATTTTGAGATGGTTGATAGGAAGAAACATCCTGCTTTCGAATTCTTCCTAATGGGTCCCCCGCAGGAATTTCACTTAGGTTCAGACCTTTTTCTCTCGCAAGTTTACGTGCTGCTGGGGATGCAAGTGGCCGTGCTCCACTATCTACCTTTTGTTCTTGAACTTGTGATATAGCGTTTGTTGGTTGGTTGGTTGGTTGTACGGTTGTCTCAGTTGGTTTTTGTTCAGAAACCACCTGGTTACTTTGGATGCTTTCATCAACACTAGCAATCGTTTCTCCAACTTTTACCGTTTCGCCCTCAGCAAATTTCTGCTCTGATAGTGTACCGGAAAAATCAGAAATAATTTCAATATTGACCTTATCTGTTTCGAGTTCAACCAGATAATCGCCTTTCTCTACGTGCTCACCTATATTCTTTAGCCATTTGGCAATGGTGCCTTCTGTTATCGATTCAGCTAATTCTGGTACTTTAATTTCAGCCATGGTGTAAACCTCCTTCTTCCACCCTAGTTAATGCAGCATGAAGAATTTTTGCTTGAGCTAGTTTATGAACATTCGGTTCGCCTTCCGCAGGGCTTGAGCGGCGTCGGCGTCCGATATAGTTGACCTTGATTCCTGTTGGAACAATTTCATTTATTCTTGGCTCTACAAAATTCCAGGCCCCCATATTTTTCGGTTCCTCCTGAACCCAGGCCACCTCTTTTACATTCTCGTATTTTTCAAACATTTCTTTAAGTTCTCCAGTTGGAAAGGGGTAAATTTCCTCGATTCTAATAACCTGGAGCCATTCATGACTGTTCGAATCTTTTAATTGCTCTGCAATATCTATCGATATTTTTCCTGTACATAGAACAATTCTTTCTACTTTTTTATTGTCCCTCTCGACTTGGAATTGCTCCCATACAGGTTTAAATTCTCCTTCACTTAGTTCAGTGCCTGTAGATGAAACTAGAGGATTTCTCAGGAGGCTCTTTGGCGACATAATAATGAGCGGCCGTACCTCTTCTTTCATTAGCATAGCCGCTTGTCGTCTAAGTAAATGAAAGTATTGGGCAGCATTTGAAAGGTTTGCCACTGTCCAGTTTTTTTCAGCGGCGGATTGTAAAAACCTTTCCATCCTGCCGCTCGAATGTTCTGGGCCTTGTCCTTCATAACCATGAGGAAGCAGTAACACAAGCCCTGACTTTTGTCCCCATTTTGCCCTTCCGGCTGCGATGAATTGATCAAAGATTACTTGGGCAGCATTGGCAAAATCACCATATTGCGCTTCCCAAATAACTAAGGTTTCTGGTGAAAACACATTATAACCATATTCAAAGCCTACTACAGCCGCTTCCGTTAATGGGCTATTATATACCGAAAATGATGCTTTGGCTGACGAAAAATGATGAAGTGGCGAGTAGGTTTCCCCTGTTTGACTATCGTGCAGTACTAGGTGGCGATGGGCAAAAGTACCTCGCTCTGAATCCTGTCCGGTAAGTCTAATTGGTGTGCCATCAGCTAATATCGCAGCAAAGGCAAGTGTTTCAGCTAAAGCCCATTCAATCTTCCCAGTTTCACCTAGTGCCTCTTCCCGTCTCTTTAAAATTTTTTCAAGTTTGTGAAATACAGTAAACTCTTTTGGCCATTGAAGTAATTCGCTGTTCAAACTTTGAAGAGTTGCTAAAGGAACTTTTGTATTGATTGATTCATGTTCCTTTTTAAATTTTGGAGGATCAGGGACAATTACTTCCTCATCCTTTTTGATCATCGAAACCTTTTGATTAGCAGTTTCTAATCGTTGATGAATTTGATTTTCAATTTCTACTAGTTCTTCTTGATTTATTATGCCTTGGTCAATCAAACTTTTTGCATAGATTTCTTTGACCGTAGGATGTTTATGAATCAGTGTATACATTTGTGGACTTGTGGTCATTGGCTCATCCATTTCATTATGGCCAAACCTTCTATATCCAACTAAATCGATTAGAAAATCCTTTTGAAAAACATAGCGATATTCAGCAGCGAAAATTGCTGCTGCTATACACGCCTCCGGATCATCGGCATTCACATGGAGGATGGGAATTTCAAATCCTTTTGCTAAATCACTTGCATACCTGGTTGATCTTGAATCAGCTGATTCCGTCGTAAAACCAATCGTATTATTCGAAATAATATGAACGGTTCCTCCTGTACGATACCCCTTTAATTTGCTTAAATTTAAGGTTTCTGCAACAATCCCTTCACCAGGAAAAGCAGCATCACCATGGATTAATATAGCCAGCGCCGATTTACTGTTATCTTCTGCATACCCAGGTTTTGTACGATCATCCTGTGCCGCCCGAGTAAACCCTTCCACTACTGCCCCAACATATTCAAGGTGGCTCGGATTATTTGCAAGTGAAACCCTTGCTTTGACCGAGTGTTCACCATCCAGTTCTCTGTTAAGTCCTAAGTGATATTTGACATCGCCAGTCCAGCCAAAGTTTATTCCAATCGACCCTTCCGATGGGACAAGTTCTTTATTTGGAGCATGTTGAAATTCGGCAAAAATCATTTCATATGGTTTATTTAAAACATGTGCCAGGACATTTAATCTGCCACGATGGGCCATGCCAATATTAATATTTTCGGCGCCATCTACAACAGCCTCAGAAATTATTTCATCAATAAGCGGCACCATGGCATCTAGTCCTTCAATCGAAAACCGCTTTTGGCCAACAAAGGTTTTATGGAGGAACTTTTCAAATTCTTCTACTTCAACAAGTCTTTTTAATATTTTCATTCGTTTTTCTCTAGTAAAATTTGTGCGAAACCGGCTGTTTTCAATTCTTTCAATTAACCAGTTTTTCTCTCCTACGTCATGAACATGATCAAATTCAAAGGCAATCGATTTTGTGTAAACTTCTTTTAAATATTCATATGCTTCGAGTGCGGAATGGTAATTTGCCGGGCAATTTTTTGTGAGGATTTCTGCTGGTAATTTCTTTAAATCATCCTCACTGATGCCATGACTTTTAAGTTCTAAATGGGTGACATCTCGCTTTTTATTCCCTAATGGATAAATATTTGCTGCAAGATGGCCGTAAGTGCGAATATTTTCTGCAAGCTTTACAGCAGCTACGATCTTTTCACTCTCCATTTGTGGCGCATATTGATTAAGTACGGGAACAGGAATGCCCGCCTCGATAAAGTCAGCCTCATTTAGTTGCTCAAAAATCACTTTCATATCCTGTTCAACAGACGAAGGGTTCATTTTATATTTTTCAAATTGATCCATTAAATAACCTAGATTGGGACCAAGAAAGTTATTTAGAAAATCTTTTTTATCAGCATTTGGCCTATTCATTCATCAATCCCCCTTTATCGTATGTATGATTTTCACTTCAATGTAATCTCTATATCTTTACGTAACGAACCATGTTTAGTGTGTGTAATTTTGAGCAAATAATTTCATGTTAAAAACAAAAAAGACCGAAAACGGTCTTTAAAGGAATATTTTTTTTATGGATATGTGCTGTGAGTTGTTATGTTTTATAATTCGTTTTTCCATTACATTAGGAGGATCCAATATTTCTTTTACTTCGGGTGTCAATTCCGTATGTCCGCAATTTAAACATGTTTGATTATTTATATTCACTACAAACATATTGATCCCATCTTCAAAGATAAAAGCACCATGTTCTTGGCGATCAACTAACCGACGATAACTTATCTTCGATTCCCTCATTGCTCACAACCCTTTCTAAATCTTGTTCTTATGTCTATTATAATAAGAAATCGATAAAAATATTTGTGTTAAAATTTAGAATTTTCTATGGATTGGAAGAATGATGTTGACTTTTGTTCCGGCCCCTTCTTTACTATCAATCGAAATGGATCCATTATATTTCATGATTAAACGCTTGGCAATCGACAAGCCCAAACCCGTTCCTCCATTTTCCCGGCCACGCGCTTTATCAACTCGATAAAAACGGTTAAATACTTCTGGAATATGTTCATTGGAAATACCGATACCGCTATCAGTAACCGATAATAGGATTTCATTTCCAATTTGTTTTGCAGAAATCCATATCTTTTTATTTTCCGAAGAATACTTGATTGAATTATCAATGAGTATGATTAATATTTGTTCTAAATGTTGTTCAGATATTCTAGCCAAGGGAAGTTGGCTTTCTAAATCAAGTCTAAATTGGTAATCTGGATGAACAATCTCGATATTTTTTATCAATGGCGGCAATATATGATGGATATTAGCCTTGTCCTCTATCTTTATCCTTGGATTCTCAGCCCGTGTTAATAAGAGTAAATCATTTATTAGCTTTTTTAATCTTGATACTTCTTGTAAGGAAGCATCCAGTGATTCATCAAGAATCGCAGGATCTTTTTTCCCCCAGCGGTTTAATAGTGATAGATGTCCTTCCAGGATTGAAACAGGAGTCCTGAGCTCATGTGATGCATCCTCCACAAATTGTTTCTGTTTCATAAATGACTTCTCAATTTCATCCATCATTTCATTAAAGACATTGGTAAGGTCTGTTAATTCGTCTTTTTGGGCATAAAGCTCCATTCTCCCTTGAAATCCATTTTCTTTTATCCTTTTCATGGCACGAGCTAAATCCCTTACAGGCTTTAACAACTGTTTCGACAGAAAAAAACCGCTAATCGCACTAAAGAGGATAGCTGCTGAGCCAAATATAGTCATGACCCAAAAAAGGTTGCTCATCATTTTGTGATAGTTATTTAGTTGTCGGACAATCTCTAGTGTTCCTTTAAACTTTTGACCAATTAAAGGGTATCTCGAAACGATCGCTTCATTACCTTCTATCGAAACCTTTTCAGTCGTTCTAATTTTTGCAGGAGTTGGCTCTAGAACTGAAAAATCACCATTTTTATCGGAAACAAGCAGTTCCCCATTTTGATTGTATACCCGTATTAACTGATCTTTATCATTCATTTTTCTTAAAAAATATTCACTATTTTCAATATCCTGCTGGGTCAATGGGCCTGGTTTTACCTTATAGAAGGCAGCAATATCGGTAATAGTCCTGTTTACAGCAATTTCTTCGCGATTCATCATCCATTTTGAAACTGTATGATATTCTAAAAAGCTAAACAAAAAAAAGGTTAGGAAAATAGCTGTTGAACTACTTAAAACCAATTTTGTCTGCCATGGAAGCCGTTTTAAAAAATTGCCTATTTTCCTTGTCATCTCATTACATATCCTGTTCCACGGACTGTTTGAATGTAGCTGATGTCATTTTGATCATCAATTTTATTTCTTAAATAACGAACATATACATCCACAACATTCGTTTCAACACCGGTGCTGTATCCCCAGACTTTATTTAACAGGACTTCTCTTGTTAGAACAATATTAATGTTACTCATAAAAATGACTAAGAGGTCATACTCGCGCTTGGTAAGGGCGATCACTTTTTCTCCTTTTTTAACAACACAGGATTCAAGTTCAACCACAATGTCTTTATAAGTTATCGTTGTTAATTCCGATGTTCCTAAAGCCTCTACCCTTCGAAACAAAGATCTTAATCTTGCTAATAATTCCTCGATTGCAAAAGGCTTCACAATATAGTCATCGGCCCCGCTGTCAAGACCGGAAACACGATCAAGAACATCATCTCTTGCTGTAATCATAATAATTGGTATCGTTTTATTTGACTGTCTGATCCTTCTGCAAACTTCTATCCCATTTAATTCTGGCAGCATTAAATCAAGGAGAATGGCGTCCCACGCTTCAGAAAGAGCTAATTGTAACCCGCTTCTACCATCAGAAGCAATTTTTGTTTCATACCCTTCATAATTCAATTCCAGCTCAATAAATCTAGCTAAATTTTTTTCATCTTCAATAATTAATAATTTTGGCATACATCCACGCTCACAATATATTTTACTTTTATTTTAACTGATGTTTGTCATGAAAAAAATTAATGACTGCATGAAAAATTTCTATGGACTGGTACGACATTAGTGAAAGTGCAGTTAGTGAAAAGAAGCCAACAATGACAAAACGGACCCAAGGCATGTTGCATTCCTCCTATTTCAGCAGAATGAGCACTTATGAAATGAATACACTCATTATAGCCGCACAAAAGGAAATCACGATGAAAACCAGATGAGAAACTGGTTAAAATAAGTAAAAAAGAAAAAGCACACGCTTTGAAGACGTGTGCTAATGTCCTGAGAACCTTCATCATGGTTAGGCTTGTTCCTAGCAGCAAGAAAGAAGCAATCCTAAGCAAAATGAACTCAAATAATCTCCATTATTATTAAGCTGGTTCTCCAAAATATTATTCATACAAGCCAATCATACAAGAGAAAGAAAAAAGATAAATGAAAATATCATTAGAAATAGATTAGAAATTATTATTTACTGCCACATTAGGGCTTATCGACAACTCCTCAAGCTTTGCTGCAATCTTATTAGCAGCATCAATCGGATGCTCTGCATGGATATCAAAAAATTCTCCTACATACTCTTGTCTGGCATGATCATAACGAGGGTCATAGTAGTGTTCGAGTAAAAGCTGAATCATGTCAGGATAATTTCGTTCAATAAGAAATTGATTAAGTTTATTTCTCACTTCATTATCTTTAACTCGCCGTAACACTTTTTCAAGCCCCAATGAAATCTTTTCAATATACCATGATTCTTCCTTATATGGCTCCACATATTCAGTTACAAGTTGTTGGACCCTTTGTTCTATAGGTGTGTGAAGATGAATATTGATGCCCGTAAACTTACTAATCATTAATTCCTCAGGCTGAACAGCTTTACCGATTCGTTTACTTTCTGCCTCGACAAGAAAATAGTCGGAGCCTTGTATTTCTTGAAGCCCTTTAAACAAAAGACCGTCAAAAGTTTTTTGGTTATGACCTTCACCAAGACCAATCGTTCCAAAAATCGAGCCCCTGTGGCCCGCCATTTCTTCAAGGTCTAAAATAGAAAAGCCTTTCTTTTTCAAAATCTTTAATACTTCTGTTTTACCAACGCCGGTCAATCCGTGTAAGACAACAGCTTTGTTTGGGAGCATCGTCGGAAGCTTTTCGAGGATATAATTTCGAAATGCCTTATAGCCTCCAACTAAACGCCAGGAAAAAAGACCGGCAAATTCTAAAAACGTAACTACCGCCTTGCTGCGCATCCCTCCACGCCAGCAATGGATGACTAACTCACCATCAGCTTTAATGGATTTAATTGTTTGAAGCAGATTAGGAATTTTGGGAGAAACTAGTTCCATTGCTCGCCATTTAGCGGCCGCTTGTCCTTCATGCTTGTAAATGGTTCCGATTTCTTCTCGCTCTGAATCAGAGAATAATGGAACATTGATTGCTCCTGGTATGGCGCCATCATTAAATTCGATCGGTGAGCGTATATCGATAATGATTGGATTTTTCATCCTCATTAATTCTTCAACCTGTATTTCCTTCATATACACTTCACTCCTAACAAATAAATATATAAACAAAACAAAACTTCCACATAGGGAAGTTTCACACGAAGTCATTCATCTTTTAAAATAGTTATTTTATCATATTACGAGTATATACATATTATAAAGGAGTTAATCATCGCTATCAAGAATTTCAGCATTCCTGTCAGCATTTAACACTTTATCTAGCCGATTTTTGACTCTTGTTTGAAAACGGACATCAATTTTTCTAGCTCAGCTAAATTATTTTTTTCAAATAACTCAACAATTTTACTTCCCACAATAACTCCATCACAATTAGTGGTTAATTCTAATGCTTGTTTTTCGTTAGATACTCCAAAGCCTGCCAAAACGGGAATCGGACTTACTTGTTTTACATCGTTTAAGAATCGATTCAAATCACTGTCATACTCATTTCTTGTCCCTGTTATCCCCTTAATCGTAACAGAATATAAAAATCCTCTACCCTTACTCGCAATTGTTTTTATTCTATCCATTGGTGTCGTAAGCGTGACTAAGCGAATCAATTCAACATTTGCTTCTTCAAGTTGCGGTGCAATCATTTCCTCTTCTTCTATTGGCAGGTCCGGAATAATGCATCCGTCTACACCTGCCTTCTTAATATCACGGACAAAATCCTTAACCCCATAGCAGTAAATTGGATTTAAGTAGGTCATAAGGATGATTGGAACAGAAACTTCCTTTCGCGCTTTTTCAATTTCGGAAATAATCGCTTTTAAGGTTGTTCCATTTTCAAGTGCTCTGATCCCTGCACGTTGGATAGTAGGCCCATCTGCTACAGGGTCGGAAAAAGGAACTCCCACCTCAATAGCGGTTGCTCCGAATTTTTCCAACAAAGTCAGCCGGTCTTTTAAACAATCCAAGCCTCCATCTCCTGCCATTATGTAAGGCACGAAAGCTTTTCTGCTACTTTCTTTTAATAAAGAAAAAGTTTGTTCAATCCGATTCATCTTATTTCTCCTCCAGTCTTCTTTTAACGGCATCTACATCTTTATCACCACGCCCGGATAAACAAATGACGATATTTTGTGTTTTAGCTAATTCTTTTGCTAGCTTTACGGCAAATGCAACAGCATGTGAGCTTTCTAGTGCCGGGATAATTCCCTCGAGTTTTGATAATAGCTGAAATGCGTCAAGTGCCTCTTTATCTGTAATAGATTGATAGTTTGCTCGTCCAATATCCTTTAAATAGCTATGTTCCGGTCCAACGCCTGGATAATCGAGACCAGCTGAAATCGAATGTGCTTCTTGAATTTGACCATCCTGATTCTGCAGTAAATACATTAAAGAACCGTGAAGAACCCCTGGTTTCCCTTTTGTTAACGAAGCAGCATGATATTCAGTATCAACCCCGCGTCCGGCCGCTTCCACTCCGTATAGACTGACCTCTTCATCCTCTATAAATGGATGGAACATTCCCATCGCATTGCTGCCTCCGCCAATACAAGCAACCAAAGCATCTGGAAGCTTTCCTTCACTCTTTTGAAATTGGTCTTTTGTTTCCTTTCCAATTACACTTTGAAAGTCTCTTACCATCTGTGGAAATGGATGAGGCCCCATCACAGACCCTAATAAGTAATGGGTATCATCTACATTAGCCACCCAATACCGTAAAGCCTCGTTAACGGCATCCTTTAAGGTTGCACTCCCGGACGTTACACTCACAACCTTTGCACCGAGTAATTCCATCCGAAAAACATTCAATGCCTGCCTCTTGATATCCTCTTCACCCATAAAAATGATGCATTCAAGGTTCAATAACGCACATACGGTTGCAGTTGCCACACCATGCTGTCCGGCACCAGTCTCAGCGACAATTTTCCGTTTTCCCATTCTCACTGCCAGTAGTGCCTGACCAATAGCGTTGTTAATCTTGTGTGCACCCGTATGATTTAGATCTTCTCTTTTTAAGAAAATTTTTGCACCCCCAGCATACTTTGTCAGATTTTCAGCAAAGTATAATGGTGTTTCTCTCCCCACATAGTGTTTTAACAATCTGTCAATTTCAGCTTGAAAGCTTGCATCTCTTTTAGCGTCCTCATATGCTTCACCAAGCTCGATAACTGCCTTCATAAGTGTTTCCGGTACAAATCTTCCTCCAAAAATGCCAAAGTGGCCTTTTTCATTTGGTAATGTATATGAATTCATTTTGTATTTCCTCCAATTAAACTGACTTTAGCTTTTTCAATAAATGATTTAATCTTGTTAAGATCCTTTTTCCCCTCAGTTTCTACGCCCGAGCTAACATCAACCATGCAGGGTCTAATCCTATTGACAGCCTCATCGACATTATCTTCATTCAGTCCCCCAGCGAGGATCACTTTTCTATGATTAAGCATATTGAGATTTACCTCACCCCAATTAAAAACAGTTCCATTTCCGCCTCGGTATTTTCCTTTCGGACTATCGAGGAGAATATACTCACATGGGAAATCTCCAAATGCCTCTAAGTTTTCATTTCCTTGAAAGCTTATTGCTTTAATGACAGGCAAGGATAACGATTCACTAAAGGCGGCAGTTTCGTCTCCATGTAATTGGATATGAGTAAGACCCACAACGGATGCAATTTTTTCTATTTCATCCCTTGATTCATTTACAAATACTCCGACCTTTAATACTTCATTAGGCAGCTTTGAAGCTATTTTCTTTGCCTTATCGATAGATACTCTCCGCTTACTTTCGGCAAAAACGAATCCAATTGCATCCGCACCATATTCTGAGGATGCAATGGCTGTTTCAACATCAGTTATGCCGCAAATTTTCACCTTCATCTTCTTGCCCCCTCATTCAGTGGCAGGCGAAAGTCCAAAAAGGATTGTTTCACATCATCACTTTTCATGAAAGCTTCGCCGACTAAAATTCCATTTGCTCCTGCATTTCGAACACGTGCTACATCCTCTTGATGGTGAATCCCACTCTCGCTTATTAGGAACGCGCCACTGCCCTTTACAATTGCAGCTAGTTTCTCTGTTACTTCAAGCGAGACATGAAAGGTTTTAAGGTCGCGATTATTTACCCCAATTAGCTTTGCACCAATCTTCAGCGCTTCCTCCAACTCCTGTTGATTATGAACCTCAACCAATACCTCCAAACCTAATCCTTTTGCATATTGGTAAAGTTCTTTCAAGTTTTTTTCATCCAATGCTGCAACAATTAATAAAATGATATCCGCCCCATGAGCAGCAGCGAGTTCAATTTGCAGTCGATCAATGATAAAGTCTTTGCATAGAACGGGAAGGTCCACCGTGCCCCGAACAGCATGTAAATCGGAAAAATCTCCTTTGAAAAAGGTTTGGTCTGTAAGGACTGAAATAGCTGAAGCACCAAATTTTTCATATAAACCAGCTTGATAGGCAGGATCAATCATATTATTAATGATTCCTTTTGAAGGCGATGCCCGCTTGAATTCAGCTATAATGGAAATTTCATTTACTTGATGAAGTTTTTCGATAAATGACCTTCTAGGATATGCCTTTGGTTGAATTTGAAGTTCCCCTTCACGGAGTAAAAGGACCTCTTTTTTCTTTTGGTCAATGATTTTATCTAGGATTGTTTCCATTTATATCGCCTCTTTCTGACTTGCTGCTTTGGATTTTTCTATCAGCTTGGTTAATTTTTCATAAGCTGCACCAGAGTCAATTACTTCCCTAGCCACTTGGATACCATTTTTAATCGAATTTGCCTTACCCGCAGTAAAAATTCCAAGTCCTGCATTCAGTAATACCGTATCACGGTAAGCCCCTTTTTCTCCTTTTAACACATTGATTAATATTTCTGCATTCTCCATTGAATCTCCGCCTTTTATACAGCTATTGTCATATTGCGGGAGATTCACTTCTTCTGGAATGAACGACTGATTAGAGATCGATCCATTCTCTAAAATGGTTAGATGGTTTTCCCCTTGCAGGGATGCCTCATCCATAAAGCCTGCACCATTAATGACTATGGCACGTTTACGACCAAGTTTAAGCAACACTTCTGCAAATACATTTAATAAATCTCTCCGATATACACCCAGATATTGATAGTCCAGATCAATCGGATTTGTTAGTGGTCCAATAAAATTAAAGATAGTTGGTATCTTTAGTTGTTTTCGTACTGTCATTACTTTTTTTAGTTTTGGATGTACATTGGGTGCGAATAAAAAGGATAATCCAATATCCTGGAGGATTTCTTCCGTTCTTTCCGCTGTTAAATTTAAATTCACTCCTAAATACTCAAGAACATCTGCACTGCCTGTTTTACTCGAAACACTTCGATTTCCGTGTTTCGCAACAGGAATGCCAGCACCAGCTATAACAAATGCGGAAGTGGTACTCACATTAAAGCTTGAAGAACCGTCTCCACCTGTTCCACAATTATCAAGTACTCCAGAGAATTTCTCTTTAAACTTCAGTGTATTTTCCTTCATCGCTTTTACGATTCCCGCTATTTCTTCCACGGTTTCTCCCTTTGATTTTAACCCCATCAAGAAGGCAGCAATTTCAGATTCTGAAACCTCTTCACCTAGGATGAAGTCTACCGCTTCCTTCATCTGATTTTCAGAAAACGATTCACGTTCAGCTAACTGGAGTAAAAATTTCTTCATTTGTCTTCATCCCTTCTATTTCGAGTAAAAAATTTTTCAATATTTGTTTTCCGGACGGTGTTCCAATTGATTCAGGGTGAAACTGTAGGCCAAAGACCGGATAATCACGATGTTTAATTGCCATAATCTCCTTGTCATCAGTTGAAATGGCCATACACTCTAGGTGTTCGGGAATGGAATCTTTCTCGATAATTAAAGAGTGATAGCGCATCACATCTATGGAGGATGGAAGACCCGCAAACAAGCCTTCGCCATTATGAGAAATGATTGATGTTTTTCCGTGCTTTATTAAGGAAGCCCTTTTTATTTTTCCGCCAAATGCAGCCCCAATCGCTTGATGACCTAGACAGATGCCTAAAATCGGAATCTTCTCAAAGAAGGTCTGAATTACCTCAATACATATTCCTGCATTTTCTGGTCTTCCAGGTCCAGGTGAGAGGATAATCGCTTTTGGATTCAATTCCTTGATTTCTTCAAGAGTAAGCTGATTATTTCGATAAACCAAAGTTTTTTCCCCTAATTCCCCTAAATACTGATAAAGGTTAAATGTGAATGAATCAAAATTATCAATCAGTAAAATCATTTTTCACCCTCCAAAAACGAATTTAATTTATTAAGGGTTTCTTGATATTCAGACTCTGGATTCGAGTCATATACAATCCCTGCTCCCGCTTGTATAAAGGCAGACCCTTCTTTTAAAATCATTGTTCGAATAGCAAGGGCGAAATCCATGTTTCCATTTGCTGAGACATAACCAATTGCTCCTGAGTATAGCCCTCGTTTTGATTTTTCCAAGTTGTTGATGATTTCCATCGCTCGAACCTTCGGAGCACCAGATACCGTCCCTGCTGGCAGACAGGCTGCCAGGGCATCGATTGCGGTTTTATCGGCGCCTAAATTGCCGCTAACTTCTGAAACAAGATGCATGACATGACGGTATTTTTCAACCTCCAAATACCTCTCTACTTGAACGGTTCCAAAGTCGCAAATTTTGCCGAGGTCATTCCTGCCAAGATCGACCAGCATCTTATGCTCTGCAAGTTCCTTTTCATCATTTTTCAATTCATTTTCGATCACCAAATCTTCTTCACTGTCTCTACCTCGTCTTTTTGTTCCAGCAATTGGATTCGAAACAACTTTATTTCCTCTTGTTTTAATTAGGCTTTCAGGTGATGATCCGATAACAGTATAAGCATCAAATTCGATATAAAACATATATGGGGTTGGATTATGTGCCCGATGCTTTCGATAAAGTGACAAAGGATCTCCAGTAAAGGCCGATTTCATCCTTCTTGAAAGGACAACTTGAAAAATGTCACCCGCTAAAATATGTTCTTTTGCCCGCTCAACGTTTTTGATAAACTCTTCTTTTAATGTTTCAGAGTTAAATCCTGAGAAATGAATTGGCTCCTCTGTTTGGTAGAAGGTAGGCTGTTTTAGTTCTTCAATCCTTTGATTTATTCTCGTTTCAATTAAAGCTTTATCGGTTTTGTCGGTGAGCGGATATCCACAAATCAAAACCTTTTCTTCCAGATGGTCAAAAACTATGACTTCTTCATAAAACATTAAATGTACATCAGGCATTACCAATCCATTTGCGTATTCTTCTCCAATGGTTTCATACTGCCGTATGATGTCGTAGCCTACATACCCCACTGCGCCTCCAATGAACGGAAAGGGATACTCATCAAAGCCCTTATTCGGCAGAAGATCTTTTAAAATTTCAATCGGATTCTCGTGCAAAAGCTCCTTTTCACCTGTCCGATGAATGATTTCATTTTTTTCTCCTCTTGATATAAGTTCAAAGGCGGGATCGGCACCAATAAATGAATACCGACCTGAGTCATTGTATTTATGAGAACTTTCTAATAAGAATTTTTTGTTGCCGCTAATTTTTTGTAAGATGGAGATTGGTGTGAGTGTATCCCCTTTTATTTCCTGTACGAAAAAAGTTGTTTTAGTTGCCATCTAAAGGCTCCTTTCTAAAATAAAAAAAATCGTCCTCTATATGCGCATAAAATATGCACATATAGAGGACGATTCTTTGACCGTGGTGCCACCTCCGTTTGAAGCTGGTGTAAACCCGCTTCCTCTTTCAAGTACAGAACAATAAGTTCGATACCCTATCCTTTTAACGGTGGAATTCCGTGCATCCCTACTTATATTTTCAAGATGCCTCTCACAAGTCCATTCCACAAATCTTTTCTTATCGGGCTCCCACCTTCCCCGACTCTCTGGAAAGAAACAAAAATGTGTACTCCTCTTGTTCAACGATTTACTTTATTTTTTTCAAAAAATACAAAAAGGGCCCTCCATCCAAAAAGGACGGAAGACCCGTGGTGCCACCTTCATTAGCTGAAAAATCAGCTCACTTTACCGATATCGAAGCGTAATGCTTAATATCTGTCTCTTGTAACGATGAGATGTTCGCCAAAGCCTACTTGACCCATTAAGGTGGTTCGGTTTGGAGGCTCGGAAGTCCATTCACTTAAACGTCAACACTGATTTGCACCAACCATCAGCTCTCTACAGAATCCGTAAAAGTTACTACTCTTCGTCATGGCCTTACGTTCATATTATTGTTTATTATGTTATATCACTTCACTAACGATTGTCAAGGGAAAAATTTTTTCAATCTTCTAAATCATATATTTTAAGCGTATTTTTAACTTCCATTTAAAGGATAGGCATTTTTAGATTTTTAAATCTGATTAAGTGAATATTAACAGTAGAAAATAAATTAAGGCGGGATCGAAGATTAATGGAACATATTGAACAGTTAAGCCAAAATCCACGAGCTGCAAAAAAGAAGCAGTCTCGAGCAGGACAGAAAAGGTCCAATGAGGTTTCAAACCAAAAGTGGGCAATTGTCTCGCTATCTTCCATTCCTTTAGTCATGACCTTAGGAAATTCCATGTTAATCCCAGTGTTGCCATCAATGGAAAAAGAATTATCAATAACATCTTTTCAAACCAGTATGATCATTACGGTATATTCCATCGTTGCCATCTTTTTAATTCCTGTTGCAGGATATTTATCGGATCATATCGGCAGGAAAAAAGTGATAATACCAAGTCTTATTATTGCCGGAATTGGCGGGATCCTTTCCGGCTGGGCTGCCTGGAAATTAGATAATGCCTATTGGCTAATATTACTTGGGCGTGCCCTTCAAGGCGTTGGTGCAGCTGGGGCAGCACCAATCGTTATGCCGCTCGTAGGCGACATGTTTAAAAATGAGGATGACGTTAGTTGTTGTTTAGGACTAATTGAAACCTCCAATACCTTTGGAAAAGTTTTAAGCCCCATTTTAGGAGCATTTCTTGCTGGATTTATTTGGTTTTTACCTTTTTTCTCCTTCCCAGTTTTTTGTGGGATTTCTGTATTGTTGATGATTTTTTTAGTAAAAAGTCCCAAATCTTCTGCAAAACCCATTCCATTTAAGGATTTTTTTATGAATGTAAAAAAAACCTTTACGGAAAAAGGACGTTGGCTATATGCCATCTTTTTTATTGGCGGTATTCTCATGCTTGTCCTGTTTGGAATTTTATTTTATTTATCGGAAATATTTGAAACCAAATATGGAATCAAAAATATTAAAAAAGGGTTCTTTTTAGCATTACCACTCGGAGCTCTTTGTTTAGCTTCCTTTATCAGCGGCAAGGTGATTAAAAAAAATAAAGTATTAATGAAATGGCTAACATTTTGCGGTATGGTTGCTGCTGCTGTCTCCATTGCCGCACTCTGGTTCTCCACTAATCTATGGTATATGCTCTCGATGTTTTTTATAAGCGGTGTGGGAATTGGAATTGGACTCCCCTGTCTTGATGCCTTGATTACCGAAGGGGTGGAAAAAGAGGAACGAGGTACCATCACTTCCATATACAGTTCCATGAGGTTTATCGGAGTGGCGGCCGGACCTCCGATTATTGCTTTGTTTATGAAACATTCTAACCATTGGATTTTTATCTTGCTCAGCAGTCTAAGTGTTTTGGCTGCAATTGTTGCGTTTAAAGCCATTAAACCTAAAGAGAGCTGAAATTCTTTCTCAGCTCTCTTTTTACTCTTCTTTACTCCTTCAATCTAGGTTTTGTTGGATCACAATTTGGCATTTCCTTTTTCGTGGATTCCGCAATTTTCATGAGGTAATAACATTCTTCACGTGTCATATGATCGGCCATTAATGGAGAAAACGTTCCTAATGCTTGAGCACTAAGCTCTAATTCTTCAATATCATGAAGGAAATTTTGAAATAATTTTATTTCTAATATGGCGTCAGCATTCATTTTATCCAAGGCTGGAAATGCAGTTACGTTAGTCCTTAAATAACCAGCCAATTCAACAGCTTTTAAATAAAAATCTTCAAAGTGCTTTGTATACAAATCACTTTTTTCTTTTAGCCGTTTTTCGACTCCATCTAGGTTGGAGGAAATAGCTCCGGCATGCCCTGCTGCATCAAGTAACCATACAAGATGATGATGCAATTCATGATAAATAGGCGGCATATTGCCGGTTTTTAAGTATTCTAATATTCGTAAATATTCCTCTAGCTCATTTATCATATGGTTAAGAAATGTTGGGGAAAGATGAATTTTTATCTTACCGACCAAATGTCTTTTAATCAGGCTTAGCTTAAATTCACGAAGTTTTAAAGCCTCTGCTTCTGCTTTAACCGTAATTTGTAATATCTCTACTGTTTTTACCTGACCTAGAAGAGTGTCAAATATTTGAATGAATGAAGCTGCTTTATCAATTTCTTCTTTTTCAACTGGTGCTAAAGCATCTAGAATAAATCGGGAATGATCACCTAAGATTTGGAGCCAGAACCGATGTTCAAATCGTGCTGTTTTTTCAAACTCGCCATTCATGAATACGCCCCCTAAGAAAAAATACACATACCAATCTGATTTGTATTCCCGATTCATCATCCTTATGATAAAAAAAGCCGGTAAACGATGTTTACCGGCCTGTAATAATTATTTCACTGGTTTCTTAAGGAAACCGATTAAAAGGGATGAAACTACTGAACCAATCAATATGGCAAGAGCATACTTAAGTGCACCATTTTCAACCAATGGGACTACGAAGATTCCTCCATGCGGCGCACGGAGTCCAATCCCAAATGCCATAGAAAGCGCTCCTGCAATGGCCGAACCTGCCATTACGGAAGGAATAACACGGAGTGGATCAGCTGCAGCAAATGGAATTGCACCTTCAGTAATGAAGGATAATCCCATTACATAACAAGCTTTACCAGCGTCTCTGTCTTGATCGCTAAATTTATTCTTAAAAATAGTTGTAGCAATCGCGATTGCAAGCGGCGGCACCATACCCGCTGCCATAATCGCCGCCATTGGCTCATAAACACCACTTGCTAATAATCCTGTACCAAAAACATAGGCTGCTTTGTTAATAGGCCCCCCCATATCAAAAGACATCATTAAACCAAGAACAACACCTAATAAAACAGCATTTCCAGTTCCAAGACCTGTTAACCAATCAGCAATTTCCTTGTTAATCCACGCTACAGGATTGTTAACAACATAATGCATCAGAAATCCTGTGATTGCAATCCCGAAAAGAGGATAAATTAAAATACTTTTAATTCCTTCCAGTGACCTTGGCAGTCCGGCAAATACTTTTTTCAATAGAAGGACAACATAACCTGCGAGGAAACCAGCAATTAAACCGCCAAGGAAGCCTGCCCCTCCATGTGCTGCCATCATTCCTCCGACCATACCTGGTGCGAAACCAGGACGATCTGCAATGCTGAGAGCGATAAATCCAGCAAGAACCGGTACAATAAGGGCGAATGCATTATCACCGCCAATTGCCTTGATTACTGCCGCAATAGGATTGTAGGTTGGATCATCCGGATTAGCAGAGTTATAGCCAAACATAAAGCTGATTGCGATTAAAATCCCGCCGCCGACAACAAACGGAAGCATGTTGGAAACTCCGTTCATTAAGTGCTTATAAAATCCGGTACGTGACCCCTTTTGATCAGATGCCTTTTCACTTTGTCCACTATTTCCGCTGTAAATGGGAGCGTCTTGTTTTAGTGCGCGATTAATTAACTGTTCTGGACGGCGAATTCCCTCAGCAACGGCTGCTTGAATGACGTGTTTACCTTTGAAACGTTCCATTTCTACATTGATATCGGCTGCAATCACTACCGCAACGGCATTATCAATTTCCTCTTTAGTAAGGACATTTTTTGCACCGCCTGAACCATTGGTTTCAACTTTAATGTCTACACCCATTTCAGCAGCTTTTGCTTTTAATGAATCTGCTGCCATATAAGTATGGGCAATTCCCGTTGGGCAGCCAGTTACAGCAACGATTAAGTTTTTCTTATCGGAAACTTTCTGTTCTTGCTTTTCTTCCTTATCAAAGCGATTAATGGTTTCTAATACTTCTTCTGCTGACGTTGCTTTCAATAGTTCATAGCGTACTTCCGCTTTCATTAACATTCCAGATAGACGAGCTAATGCTTCCAAGTGCGTATTATTAGCACCTTCAGGGGCAGCAATCATAAAGAAAAGGTGTGATGGTTTTCCATCTAAGGATTCATAATCTACCCCGGAAGCTGATTTACCGAAAACAATGGCTGCTTCCTTAACAGCTTTTGTTTTCGCATGAGGAATGGCGATTCCATCACCAATTCCTGTGGTACTTTGTTCTTCTCGTTTTAAAATTGCCGCTTTAAAATCAGCTTTATCACTAATTTTTCCAGCATTATATAAGACAGCAACTAATTGATCAATGGTTTCTTCTTTTTGATTGCCTTCAATATTTAATAGAATCGTATTATTAGATAACAATTCAGTAATTTTCATGTTTGTCTCTCCCCTATAGAATCTCTTTTATAGTCACCTGTGTAAGAAGCTCTTCTACTTTTTCTTTCGTACACAATCCCAATGAAAAAGCGGTCGCACTGCCTGATGATACACTATATCGAAAGGCTTCCTTGAGGTCTCGTGTTCGCTCATATGCTGCCAAGAATCCAGCGACCATCGAGTCACCCGCTCCAACTGAGTTTTTCACCTCGCCACTAGGCACTTTTGCCAAATAGGCGGTATGTTCGTTAATCAATACAGCACCTTTGTCAGCAAGGGATACAATCACATTTTTAGCACCCATATCTACAAGTTTTTTCCCATATGGGATTACTTCCTCAGCAGTTGTAAATGTAGTACTAAAAAGCTCGCCAAGTTCATGATGATTAGGTTTGATCAAAAATGGTTTATATGGAAGGACTTTTTTTAATAAATCCCCTTCAGCATCGACAACAAATTCTGCCCTATTTTCCCCACAAATTTTCACAAGCTCTTCATAGGTTGTTTCGGGTAATGAAGAAGGAATGCTACCCGCCAAAACTAATAGATCCTCTGAACCTAATTTCTGGATTTTTTCCTTTAGCAGCTGGAAGTCGTAATCAGAAATATTTGGACCCTTTGCATTTATTTCTGATTCTTTTTCTGTTTTTAGCTTGATATTAATCCTAGTATCTTCAGCTACTTTAACGAAGTCTGTAGCAATTTCCTCATTTTGTAGATATTGTTCTACATATTCACCTGTAAAACCGCCAACAAAACCTAGCGCTTTATTCCCTGTATCAAATTGTTTTAGAACCCTTGAGACATTAATGCCTTTTCCTCCTGGAAACTTTGCTTCTCTTACAGATCGATTTAACTCACCTAATTGAAAGCTTTCCAACTGCACTATATAGTCAACAGATGGGTTTAAGGTCAATGTATAGATCATGCTGTCACTACCTTTACTGTCGTCTTATTTACATATTGTTCAAGTGTTTCATTTTCTATTTCGTTAGTAATGATGGCTGCTTCATGAATATCGCCAATCTTTGCGAACGATATTTCTGCAAACTTTGTGTTATCGGCCAAGACATATGCTTCTCTTGAAAGAGAAATAGCCTTTTGTTTCACCATTGCTTCCTCTTGGTCGGGAGTCGTAAAGCCAAACTGTGGATGAATACCATTAACGCCCATAAAGCATTTATCAAAGCGATAAAGATCAAGGCTGGTTAAAGCCCCTCTTCCGATAAAAGCATTTGTATTTGGTTTTACTAATCCACCTATTAGAAAGGTGGAAATCCCTTTATTTAATAGTGGATTTAAATGCATCAATCCATTTGTTACAACAACAATATTTTTTTTCGGTAAAAAATCAATCATTTCGATCACGGTTGAACCAGCGTCAAGATAAATCGAATCTCCTTCCTCCACCAGACTTGCTGCATACTGGGCAATCAATCTTTTTTCGTGAAGGTTTTTGGAAGATTTCTCAACCATGCTTGGTTCTTGAAGTTTCCCCTGTAATCTTGAAGCTCCGCCATGGATTCTCTTGAGAAACTTCTGCTCCTCTAATTGTGATAGATCCCTGCGTATGGTTGATTCCGAGGTATTTGTTAACTCCATAATTTCCTGGATTTTAACGACATTCTTTTCTTTTAATAACTGAAGAATAATGCGATGACGTTCTGGTGTTAACAAGTAATCACCACCTAAATTTCATTTCCTGTTATTATCATACTGAAACCGATTGCAAAAATCAATTATTTTCTTTCAAAAACATTCAACGCGTGAATGTTTTTGAAAGTTTTTTGACTATTTGTCATAATTACCAATAAAAAAAGCACCATCGATGGGTGCTTTTATTTATTATTCACCTAAAAAGGACTTAACCATTCAGGGTCTCGGTTTATGCAAATATGACATTTTTCCCTATCTGGTTGAAAGGTGCTGAAGGTTTTCCCACAAACACAACATTCTTTTTGCTGAAAAGTTATATTGGTTTGATTTTTTACCTTTATTTCGGGCTTAATTTGAATTGCCTGCTCAGGACAAATATCACGACATGAATGACAATTTACACATTTTTCATGGTCAATTTGCAAAAATGAGTCAACTTGAGAAAATACAGCCTCTGAACAAAAGGAGATGCAAGCCTTACAAAGACTACATTTCTGATTATCTATATCTACAGTATAAAACTGATAATCATGATAATAGTTTGCTATCTTCCACTCGCCAGCCTCCATTCTCCAGGAAGTTGGTGTCATGCTTTTTGTTAGCTGTTTCCCCTCTCTTTGGACTGAGGTAAAAAAAGCTCTCCTCGTCAGTTTATCCTCATTACTCTTTTGAACAACATTGATTGGACTCAAACCCATGCATTCTAGAATCTCGTTCGTTTTATTTAAAATCGTTTCCCATTGTTGATTAAGTGTGGATTGACCAATTTGAATGGTCTTTATGCCTCTTTTGTTATAAATTAATAATTCTTTCACAGTAGGAGTGATCACATCTTTATAGATAAGTGAACTCTGTTCAAACTCTCTTCCGGTCGTTGCCCCTGTAATTGCAGATAATGGACATGCAATGATACATTCTCCACAAGAATTACATCGCACGGAATCAATTTCAATGGATTGTTCAATGCTAGTAATAGATGAATATTTACATGTTTCCAAACAAATTGAGCAGGTGGACCGGAGATTGGAAATTTTTGAACAATTATTTGTTACTTTTACATCTATGTGCATGCTTTCTAGCCAATCAATAATCAAAGACACTCAATCACCTTCTTTACGAACTAGGCAATTTTGCATCTTTATGGGGGGTAATCACAATGTTTGGATTAGTGATTGTGTCTCTTGGCATCCCTTTTATCTGACTGATATTCCCGTATTTTTTTCTTAATTCTTTGACCGGCCCAAATTCAATCGCACGCATTGGACAGGTGGCTACACAGACAGGATCCTCACCCTTTTCTTGTAGGTCAAGGCAAAAATTACACTTATCTGATTTAAACACCTTTTTATTATATTGTGGGGCCCCATACGGACATGCCTTTACACAAAGCTGTGCACCTTGACAAACTTCCTGATCAATCGTAACAACGCCATTTTCTTTGCTCTTTGTTATCGCTCCAGTAGGACAACTAGGTATACATTTCGGATGAGTACAATGATTGCACGCGATGGAAAAGTAAAAAGACTTTAGGTTTTGAACGAAACCTCCTGTCGGCTGCTTAATAAACGTTCCTTCCTCATAGGTGTAAACTCTGCGAAAATTTATTCCTATATCAGTATTATTTTTATCTTTGCACGATATACTACACGCCTTACAGCCGGTACAAAGACTTTGATTTATATAAAACCCTAATTGCGCCAACTTCCTCACTCCTTACGCTTTTTTCACTTCAACAAGGTTTGTTTGCTGTGGATTTGCTTTAGCTAGTGGTGTTGGCTTCTGTGTTGTCAGCACATTAAGTGAACCCCTTTGATCCAGCCCGTTTTTATCTGGGGTATACCAGGCACCTTGCGGTATTCCGGTGACACCTGGAGTAATGCGCGGTGTCACTTTTACATCAATAAAGAGCGAGCCACGATCATTAAAGACCTGTACGCGATCCCCATTTTTTATGCCTCTTTTTTCAGCATCCGTAGGATTCATCCACATTTCTTGCTTCGCTGCTTCCTCCAGCCATTCCTGGTTATCATAAGTAGAATGGCATCTGCGCTTATAATGCCAACCAATAAGCTGCAAAGGATATTTCTCTATTAAAGGATCTTCAGGCCCTTCCCAAGAAGATATATATTTTGCAATTGCTGGAATTTCATCATGTTGATTCATATCCCACAATGCTTTTGAGAATAATTCGATTTTTCCTGAAGGGGTTTCAAATGGTTTATTCTCGTCAATTTGTTCTTTAAATCCAATAAGTGGATTATCATATTTAAAATGATAGACACCCTGTTTACGGAATTCCTCAAAGGTTGGAAAATTTGGGTTTAGTTCTTTGCGTGTTCTATCCACACTTTCCTTTACCAGGTCTAATGTTGTTCGCCCATTGGTAAATTGTTCTTTTAATCCCAATTTGCCTGCCACTTCAGCAAATACATCATATTCATCGCGGCATTCATACAATGGTTCAATTGTTTTTTCACCAAAAACTACATAATCACCAAAGCACCATGGCATTCCTATGTCATAACGTTCAAAAAAGGTGGTACCAGGCAGTAAAATATCCGCATACCGAGCACTTGGGGTCATAAAGAGGTCACTGACTACAATAAATTCCACTTTGCTTTCGTCCTCAAGAAGTTTACGGGTTTTATTAATATCCGAATGCTGATTTATGAGCATATTTCCAGCCATATTAAATATAAGTTTAATATTTGTTTTCAGCTGGTCTGTACCCTCAAGACCATCAGCCGCTGTCAATTCTATTCCTTTTTCCACTGCCTTCGTCCAAAGGAAACATGGAATAGAGGCTTTAACGGGATTTTCGTATGAGAAGGGGTAGACAATGTCTGAACGGCTCCAATATCCTGTTCCTCCTGCCCAGCCGCCTAGTTTCCCTACATTTCCTGTAAGACAGGCCAGTTGGGCTCCCCCGCGCATAAATTGTTCTCCATATGCTTGCCGCTGTGCGGCCCAGCCTTGAATTAGAGCAGCAGGCTTTGCTTTTGCATAATCCCTAGCGATTTCACGAATTTTGCTTGCAGGCACTCGGCAAATTTTTTCAGCCCATTCCGGAGTTTTTGCTACACCATCTTTTTCCCCTAGCAAATAGCTTTTCAGCGATTCCTTTTTTGAGACTCCTTCCGGCATATGAGCACCGTCAAACCCTATACAATATTTATCTAAAAATGCCTGGTCTTGCAGATTTTCTGTGATTATGACATAGCCCATTGCATCCATCATAGCGTTATCGGTAGTAGGCAAAATCGGAATCCATTCGTCAGCAAAGGCAATTGCTGTATCTGTATAGCGCGGGTCGATAACCACGATTTTTGCTCCATTTTTCTTAGCCTGCATTAAATATTCACGATAAGGTGTAGAAAAAATCATTTCAGATGGGTTCTGCCCCCATAGAATGATATATTTCGAATGTAATAGGGAATCAAAGCTACTTCCTGAATTGTTCGTGCCATATGTATAAGGGGTCGCAATATTGCCTGCTCCAGAACTATAATCATTCCGGTAATTTAGGAAGCCACCTGTGAGTGAAAGCAGCTTCCTGGCCGCATTCTTGCCGCCATGTAAGCCCCAGCTTTGTCCGGATGCATAGTTGACATACCTTGATTCCGGTCCATATTGATCACCAATTCGCTTTACTTCCTTTGCAATAGTCTCAATAGCCTCATCCCAGGTAATTCGTTCAAATTTTCCTTCTCCACGTTTTCCAACCCTCTTCATTGGATACTTTAAGCGATCAGGATGATAAAGCAGGCTTCGATAATTTCTTCCTCTGACACATGCACGAAGCGGTGGGGTAGAAAGGTCACCTCCCTGTTGTGTATCGGTACTGACACGAACGACGACACCATCCTTAACATGCGCTTTAATCACACATCGGCCTCCACAGTTATTAATGCTGCAAGTGGAAATGATTTTTTCTGCCTCTTTAGCTTTTACTACTTTTGTCTCTTCTTGTTTGCTAACCAGCATTTTTGTACCTATCCCACCTGCAATCACGGGTACTCCAATCGCACTGGACCATTTCAAGAAAGTCCTCCTCTTCATTTTATCGTTTAACAAATTCTTCAATGGGTTCGTTTCAAACATGTGCAACTACCTCCTTCAGCTCTGAAATTGTTTGTAAATCGAAATGTAAAAAGTCTTCTAGCAACAATGCTGCCCCAAGATATAATTGGCTCGTGGTATTTTGTATTACGCGTTCACAAAAATATGGAATCCAGACTGTTAGATGTTCTGATAAAAACCTAACCTGAGTTATGAGTAGTTCTGCTATTATTGCAGTTTCGGTTTCTTGCAAACATAAATCTAAAAGAAATATCATAAATTCCAATTCGAGTAAGAGATGATCGTCCGGCTCATTGTTTTCCTTGATCGATTTGAGACCAAATTGATGAAATTGTTCCCTGACTTGATCATTCCATTCCTCAAAAAGTAATTGTTCTTTACTCCTGTAAAAGGATTCCCAAGGTGGTGCTACTAATGGGCCAGGTCCAATGAATAGACGTTGAAATTCCTCTTGCACCTTGTTATATTGGCTGCAAGACAAATGTTCAAAAAAGGCAGCAAGAATTTTTCCACCTTCATGTATTTCTTTTATTTCTTGAAGATTGCCGTTTGATTGAATTTGCTCAAATACTTCCATATTGGGTTCCGAAAATAGCAAATAAATCATTTGATAAAAATTTTTCCTCAATAATAAAAAAGGCAATAATTGGATTTGCAATGATTCTGTTTTTGTCATGCATAAACACTCCTATTTTGTGAAGTATTTCACAAATAATCTTAAACTTTTTCACCTACTTTTACTTTCTAACATGATTACAATTCCATATTACCGCATTCTACCAAATTAGGAATCAACTTTGTGCAACGTTTCACATTATATTCAAAATCAATCTTATTTCTCGGCTTTTCTTTAAAAATGTGTATAATAGTAAGGACTAATAAATAGTAAAGGATGATCCCCTTGAACATAACTGGCCATACAGTTGAAAAACTAGAAGACCCTTTTGGCTTATTATCAGGAGAGCGCTATGAATATTTCCTGGATTTAAATGTAGATGAAGAGGATGAACTCTTTTCTGATAAGGGGGTTGGCTTAAAGGTCATTTTCGTAGTCGATGAAAACGATGCAAAGCTTTCCACCTATCATTTTTACGAAAAAGGAAGCGAAAAGGTCCTTGACTTTGCCCTTGAAGAAGATGAAGAAGAACTAGTTCTTACATATTGTAAAGAAAACATTTTGGAATAACAAAAGCAGGGTGCATTCATTCACCCTGCTTTTCGTTTGACTACATAAAATTCTTACTATGATTATGAATAACTTGAAGTTCTTTTGTTGTTTGTGTCATTTCACTTTTACAAATTGGACATCGGGGCACATCACTGCTTTTAAAATTGTCGCGAATCCAGCATTTACACTCACCTGAACTACAAACCCAAATCTTTGTTTCCTCTAATTTGATTTCTTCGTCATTTCTCCTACCAAATGCCACAACATATCACCCCTTGTACTTTGTACGTTTTTAAAGTGAATATATATTTAAAAAGGTGATGCCAAAATTAAAGCATCACCTTTTTATTTAACAAAATTAAGCTTTTTGAACGTTAGCAGCTTGTGGTCCACGAGCGCCTTCAACGATTTCAAAAGAAACTGCTTGGCCTTCTTCTAATGTTTTGAAGCCTTCTGTTTGAATAGCTGAGAAGTGAACGAATACGTCTTGACCGCCTTCAGCTTCGATGAATCCAAAACCTTTTTCTGCATTGAACCATTTAACTTTACCGTTTTTCATGGATATTACCTCCAACATTTTGTTCACTTTAAGTCAATTTTACATTTAAACAAAAAAAGTCATAATTGCACTCTTGGGTAATAGACATCACCCACAGCTTTCGTGCAGTTACGACTACTTAATCCAATAAATATTTAACGAACATTAAAGCGTAACTTAATATTATCCCCAAATCTGTCATTTGTCAATCAAAATAATCTTTAGCTGCCCTTTCCACGCATAAAAATTTCCATAAAATTTACAGTGAACTTTTGATAATCAGCTTCTACACCAATGTAATCAAGTGATTCTGGTGGTTCTTTATCCGGTTTCGGTCGAAAATCAGCGATACTTTTTCCCTTTGCCTCTCCGAATTCTTCCACTCTGACTCTTCTCGGAATATATTTAACTAAATCTGGTTCGGATAAAGCCATTAACGGTACTACATCATGAAGCGGAGCACCTTTTATTCCAGGCACATTTTTTTGATAAGCTTTAAAATAATAATCAAATGCCGGAACTAACAACGGTTTAAAAGGTGTTGGACTGTTTTCACCGAGAAAACGAATAACATCGGGGGTAATGAGGGCATTATTTGTAATATTTAATGGATGTAAATAGATATTATGGGCTTTCTCCATGACCATATTGGCTGCAATCGGATCGACATAAAAATTTGCTTCCGCCTCAGCCGAAATATTCCCAGGGACTAAAAAAGCTCCTCCCATAATATAAAAAGCAGAAACGTCTTTTAACGCATTATTTCCATATAAAATAAACATTAAGGCTAATTCTGTCAGTCTTCCAACCGACACGATGACAATATTATTTTTATACTGAGAGACAATTTCTAAAATTTTATTAATATCATAAACCTTTGCATCCTTAATGGTATCAGGCGGTCTAATCGGTCCTAAGCCTTCTTTCCCATGAATCTCTGGATAATATTGTACAAGTTCACCGGATAAAGGCCCTGCTGTTCCAGCAATAATGGGGATATCCACCCTACCCCCTAAATTTAATAAATAGGCTGTATTTTTAATCGATTTCTCTTTTGGAGTATTTCCATAACCACTGACAATTCCTACTAAGTTTATTTTTGGATTAAGTAAGGCGTACATGATGGCAAAAGAATCATCGATACCTGGATCGGCAACCATGAGCACATTATATGCCATTACCACTCCTCCGTTTAAAGTGTTTTTACTATTACTTATTAAAACTATGCAATGAATACGTATGTAAGAACAGACTGAAAAAAGCTGACCCGAAAAATTCGAATCAGCTTTGGCTGGGTTAAACTTGATAATTGATGTCCGCTTCAAGCACGTGCGGTTCGCGGGCGTTCAAACTTTTTATGCTTGCTTCTTTACTTTTACGGTTGTTTTTTTCTTTGGAGCAGCCGCCGTTTTAGTCGGCTTTGTTCGATCGATAGAGGCCTGTAAAGCAGCCATTAAATCTGTCACATTAGAAGGAGCCTCTTTCGCTGCTGCCGTCACCGTTTCTTTTCCATTCCGCTTTGATTCAATTAATTCTAATAGGGCTGTTCGGTATTCATCTGTATATTTTTCCGGATTAAATTCAGATGTCAACTGATCAATTAACAGAATAGCTGTGTCGAGTTCTTTTTTAGTTACCTTGTCCTCTGATGGAACATTTGGCACATCCCCTGCTTTTCGAACTTCGTCAGGATAATGAATGGTTTCCATTACCAATGTATTTTCAAATACCCGAATGACGGCCATCTGCTCTTTTGAACGAATGATGATTTTCGCAAGTCCTACTTTCTCCGATTCCTGAAGTGCTTTTCGTAGCAGTGAATAGGCTTTCCCGCCTCCTTCATTTGGAGACATATAATAACTTCTGTCATAATAAATCGGATCAATCTCATCCATTTTAACAAAATCAATAATTTCTACAGCTTTGTCCTCGTTTTCCTTTCTAAGCTTTTCAAGGTCCTCATTATCGAGTACTACAAATTTTCCTTTTGTATATTCATATGCCTTCACGATATCCTCAGGTTTTACTTCTTCTTCACAAACCGAGCAAATCTTTTCATATTTAATTGGTGCATGACACTTATTATGAAGGGTCCGAAGCTTAATATCTTTATCTTCTGTTGCCGTATGAAGCTTGATGGGAATGTTCACAAGCCCAAAACTGATACTTCCTTTCCACATCGTATGCATAAGTATTTCTCCATTCTTTTTATTATTATTGTTTGATTCCGCAAAGATTGCATTCCTAAAAACAATTGGAAATGGATGAAGTTCACCATATAAAAACAAAATAAAGAAAAACGAAGGGAATTATTTTTATGAAACCAATGCTGCCAAGTCTAACCTTCGACCTTCATGTTCATGCAGAATGGTTCTATGAGGTTAAATATGATGGGTTCCGTGCTATTTTGGACTGGGATTCTAACGGTATTCAATTAACGAGCCGAAACGGGAAATCATTATTACCTCAATTCCCAGAAATCCAAGAATTTTTGCTGCAATATGAAGAGCAATTCCGACCCTTTCTACCATTGCAGCTTGATGGAGAACTGGTTTGGCTGGAAAATCCTTATAAGGCTAATTTCGCAGCCATTCAGGTTCGCGGTCGCTTAAAATCAATAAAAAAAATAACGGAACAAGCGAAATCATCACCGTGTCGACTGATGGTTTTTGATTTACTTTATAAAAAAGGAAAATCGCTTTACTCAATCCCGTTCAATAAGCGAAAGGATGAACTAATTAAATTATTTCAAACAGTCGGTCTAGGGCTAGAGGTAGACCCTACTAATGACCTTCTGCTTCAGCCGATAATGGCCTTTCATACATTTGATGAACTATGGGAAAAGGTGGTTTTATATGACGGGGAAGGTATTGTCGCCAAACAAAAAAACAGCCTTTGGGAAGAAGGAAAACGGTCCTTACAATGGCTAAAGTACAAAAATTGGAAATATGTCACCTGCTTTATTACCTCTTTTGAAAAAACGAATGGATACTTTTATATTAGTGTTTATAAAGATAACCAAATTTATGGGATTGGCCAAGTGCTTTTCGGATTTAAACCAGAAGAAAAGCAGGCACTTCAGCAAACAATCAAACAAAATATGATTCGCGATGATGGGCAGTTTATTCATGTGGAACCTGCCATATGCCTCGAGGTTAAATACTTAGAACTATACGAAAACCAACTGCGTGAGCCCCATTTTGACCGGTTTCGTTTTGATGTTGAACCGTCCGACTGTACATATGAAAAGTTCCTGTTTGGACAAAAAAATTTACCAACTAATCTGGAAATTACACATCCAGATAAACCTCTTTGGGAAAAGCTAGACATTCAGAAAGCTGATTATATCCTTTACCTACGGGAGGTTTCTCCCTATATGCTTCCATTTTTGTATAACCGCTTGTTAACGGTGATCCGTTATCCACACGGAATGTTTGGCGAAGCTTTTTACCAAAAAAACTGCCCGGACTATGCTCCGGAATTTGTCCAAACACATTTAGCAGATGGAATCGACTATATCCTTTGCAACAATCTTAAAACCCTGATTTGGCTAGGAAATCAATTGGCTATTGAATTTCATGTGCCTTTTCAAACGATTACCAGCAAAGGTCCTAGTGAGATAGTATTTGATTTGGACCCACCATCCAAGGATGACTTTTATCTGGCGATACGAGCTGCTTTATTAATTAAAGAAGTACTTGATCAATTAAATTTAATCGGTTTTATTAAAACCTCAGGCAATAAAGGGCTGCAAATTTACCTTCCTCTACCGGAGGGCGAATACACCTACGATGATACAAGACTGTTTACTAGCTTTATTGCCGAGTACTTAATTTCAAAGGATCCTGAATCCTTCACAATTGAAAGAATGAAAAAAAACCGCGGAAATAGGCTTTATGTAGACTACGTTCAACATAGTGAAGGTAAAACGATTGTTGCTCCCTATTCCATGAGGGGAAATGAGCATGCTGGTGTGGCCACTCCGCTTTATTGGGAGGAAGTGGATGAAAAGCTAGATCCTAAAACATTTACATTAAAATATGCCTTAGCACGCATTCGGAAACAAATAGATCCATTCAAGAATTACCAGCAAACAAAAGCGATTCAGCCCTTTGCACCCGTTCTGGAAATATTAAAAAAAGAAACAGCAAAAAAAGGATAAGGGGCGTCCTTATCCTTACAATGCTTCCTGCAAGATTTGTTGTGCTTCAGTTTGCAGTTTCTCATAGGCATTCTGTTCAGTAATATCGTTTCTTGACTCCACCGTAAACATCCGATTGTTTAGATCAACGTTAATCGTACCATTGAAAAGGTAGGTTGCATTGCCAATCAAGTCAATGTAATAGGATTCATCGTTTTGGTGAACAACACATTGTACTCTTCCCCCATTATTGTAAACCTTAATAACCTTTTCGAAGTCATTAAAGCCTTGTAAACAGGTAACCAAAGTGGAAGCAGACATAGCTGTACCGCAGGCATTTGTAAAACCTACACCCCGTTCAAAGGTTCTAACATAGATGGCATCAGTATCTATTATTTTTACAAAACTAACATTGACTCCGTCCGGGAACAAGCGATTTGGACCATTCACTTTTTCACTAAGCTGTTTTTGGATGTCTAATTGAAGCTGGTCCCTATCAACAATCGTAATTAAATGTGGATTGGGCACTGCTAGTGCTGTAAAAGTCAATTCACCTGAAAGCTCTTCTATTTTTTTGTTGAGCAATGATGGCTGATTTAAATTTAAAGGCAGCGCGGATAATTCAAACAGTACTGGGGATATTTCCACCTGATAAGTATGAACCTCGGAAACTAAGTCCTCCTGTTTACTCACCTTCAAATCAGCTTTCATTGTTTCAATAATTGCTTCATTTAGTCCCTTTAATTCACAAATATATCGGGCTACCAGGCGAAGTCCATTACCGCACATAGAAGCTTCTGAGCCGTCCGCATTAAAGACCCTCATTCGTCCATCGGCATGGTCGCTTTCCATTACAAATAGAATTCCATCAGCACCTAATTCTGACTCCCGATTGCATAATAAACGGGCAAGTTCCGCTCGGTCATTTTCCGAGAAAGTATAGCTATTCGATATTTCATCAATGATTAAAAAATCATTTCCAGATCCATGTCCTTTTATCAAATTAATTTCCAATATAATTCCTCCCACAATGGCATTATATTGTATCATATCATCTTTCGACAAAGAATTCATGAATTAAAAATGATAACCCTAGGAGCTTGTCTCTTTCAGATTTAAGACCCTGTAATGAAAGCACAGGAGTATTGGGATTTGGAAACAAAGGACTCCATTCAAGCGGCATCCATCCCCTTCTGAGACGTCCCACTTGCTGATTTTTTTTATTTATCACTTCCTCATCCATATAAATGGAAGATCCTTCAACCGCCCCCAAATATCTGCCTGCCCCATCGAGTAATTCTTTTTTGTTTTTATTCCAAGTAAGCTTCTTAATCTCCAAGCAGCCAAGATAACTTCTGCATGGGCTGTACACATCAACAGTTACCACTTTTCTTCCATTAACTTTAAAATAACCAATCGCCTCCTTCTCACAATTGTAGAGGACATAAACATTTCGTTGGTATTTCTCAATACTACCTGCTAGGTATCCATTCGGAAAATAAAATAGTAAATTTGGTGATTGTGTATTCATAAAAAACACTAATAATTGGTTGGCATTGAAAAAGGAATTTACAGTGTTATTAGTACTAGACATGTTCCTAGCAATTGTGATTGACTGTTCTCTTCTAAAAAGATAGAGTTGAAAACTGAGAAAACTATAGACAAAAAATGGTATCGTCAATAGCATTATTTTTTGATTGTTAATAAAGGAAATATTTCCAAAGACAATTAGACTAGCGGGTAACAGTGCTGCAATACTACCATTTAAGCTAATATTGGCGGCATCTCGGTAATATTCGTATATTTTCATATTGAAAACCCCTTATCGATTGCTCATTTCTAGTTTATTTATCAACTGACAAAAAAATGATAGGAGATTTTCGATTTAATAGATAAAAAAGAAGAGTCCTTCTAAAAAGACTCTTCCTCTTAATGCACGTATGTTAAAATCTTTTGCATTGATTTTCTAGCATCTTCATAGCCCTGATTATAGAGTTCTTCTAGTTTTAACGGATTCCTTTCCATCCGACCAACCTTTAATGGGTGTGTGGGGCGAATAATCAGCACCTTCCCCTTCTTCTCTTCTTCCTCTAAGTAGGCTACCGTATTATTATAAATTTCGTATCTCTTCCTAAGTGACTGCTGGAGGCCCTTATACTCGGGATACTTCCGGTCAACAAGAAAGTGAAATTTTGAAGGTTTTTTTAGATAGCCTGAATTTCTAGTTAAAATCACCACATTTTTAGAGAAACCATCCTGTTGTGCTTTTTTAATAGGAATCGGATCAGTAATCCCGCCATCTAGCAAAATTTTATCCTTAAATCGCACTTCAGGAGCTATAAACGGCAGGGAACTCGATGCCCGAATTACTTTTAAAAAATCATCCCCGTAATCCTGTTTATTGTAATAAACAGGCAGGCCAGTCAAACAATCAGTTGTACCCACGACAAATTCGGTTGAACTGTTATAAAATGTATCATAATCGTATGGTACATGTTGATTAGGTATTTCATCGAAAATAAAATCCATCCCGAAAAATTGACGATTCTTAAAAAAATTTCTCCACGATATATATCTTGGGTCAGAAGCATAATCTATCGTGACAGTCTTATTTCTTCCTTTTTGCTTTGACAAATAGGAGGCGGCATTACATGCCCCTGCCGAAACACCGATTACATATGGAAAAAATAATTCATGCTCCAAGAAGTATTCAAGGACACCAGCTGTATAAACGCCACGCATCCCGCCGCCTTCTAATACCAAACCGACTTGATTTGCCACATTGTTTCTTCCCTTCTATCAAAGCTGTTAAGATAATTGCCATTATAGAATAACAACAACTATTTTCAAAACGAAATGACTTTCCTAAGCGGCAAGTTCTTTTTTCCTAAAAATCATTATACTTACTCCTAACAGTATTAAAATACAGGCTGCAGCCAATAAACTAGTAGGTAAAAGCTGATCCGAGACTCCCTTATCTAAAAGGAATTGATTCGCATAGGCCGATAATTGAGCAGGACTCCACTCAAGCCACTGTGATAAGGAGCTTGATACTATAGTAACCACTATGATAACTGCAAGTGAGATAAAACCAGCAATACCAGCTGTTCTTAACAAAGAACTAAAAAACACTGTAACGGTTAAAATCAGGGTAAACCATATGGCATAATAGAAATAGGATTGAAAAAATTCATTGATCGGAACCCATTCAAATAACAAACCCGTATAGTACCAAGTCGCAAGATAACCAATAAAAAAAGAAATCCATAATAACAGGGCACCTCCGGCCCACTTAGCTGTGACGTAGGATAGAAAAGAAACCGGCTTTACCAAAACTATCGCGGCCACACCGCTTTTTCTTTCCGCAGCGATAATACCCATCGTTGAAAGAACGATCACTAAGACTCCGAGAGTAGCATATTCCCCAAGGCTTTGGATTAATACTTCAGCTGCGGTTGGCTTTGGAATTTTGATAACCGCCCCTTCAGGCAAGTCCCCAAGCGAATCAATAATTTGCGGCAGGTAATAAGAAGAGATTGGATTTTTTACTCCTATTAAAATAAAGGTAATCGGCACCCAAATCCACTTAAAATTCCGCCACATTTCCAATAATTCTTTTTGCAGAAGCGTCAACCACTGACTCATTTTCCCACCACCTTCATAAAGACATCCTCAAGGGTCATGCTGCTAAGTTCAAATTTCTCAAGCGGCCAATTTTTCTCAGAAATCTGTTGCAAAAAACTTCTTCTTGCCAGTTCAATATCTTTAACGTTGATACTAAGGCGGTTACCATCCATGTTTACTGATTGTGTTAGTTCATGATTAGTGAAGAACTCCCCATATTCATCCGAATGAGTTTTAAAAATGAGATCAATTTTGGATTGCTGGTGCCTGTCGCGCAGCACCTCCATCGTCCCTGACTCGACAATTTTTCCATTATGTAAAAACAAAATCTCATCACATACTTCTTCAGCGTCATTTAATATATGAGTAGAGAAAAGGATTGTCGTCTCTTTCTTTAACCCTTCCAATAAATCCAGTACTTCTCTTCTCCCAATAGGGTCAAGTGCAGATACTGGTTCATCCAGCATGATAAGTTCTGGGCGATGAATAAGCGCTTGAGCAATTCCTAATCTTTGCTTCATCCCTCCGGAGTATTTCCCTACTCTCCGATTTTTGGCATCCAAAATTCCAACAAGCTGTAAAAGATCTAGCGATTGTTCTTTCGCTTGTTTATGAGATAATCCTGCAAGCTTGCCAACGTATGTTAAGAATTCGAAGCCTGACATCCATTCATAAAAGACCGGAAACTGAGGGAGATAACCGATGAATCTGCGAATGTCTTCACCTTTTTTGGCATCTGTAAAAGTGATTGTTCCTGATGTCGGTGCCATCAAGCCGGAAAGCATCCTTAGTGTGGTTGTTTTTCCCGCTCCATTTGGTCCTAAGAGAGCAATGCACTTCCCTTTCTCTAGAGAAAAATCAAGTCCATTAATCACTTCTGTTCCTTGAAAACTCTTTTTCAGTCCAGATATTTGAACAAGGGACATTAGTTATTTCTCCTTCCAATCACAAAATAAAGGATTGGGCCGATCAGATTAACAAACAAAATAATAATGGCCCAAAGCCACTTCGGACCATTCGTTTTTTCAATCCTTACTAAGTCAATAATGGCAACAATTAATAAAATAAGTTGAATAATGAAAATTGGCATTAAAATAGGTAAATGTTGGACTATAGCATCCATGTTGTTCTCCCCCTTTGTTTTCAACTGATATATCTATATGACGCTTGAACGTTAAAAACGTTCAAAAACCCAGCAAAAAATTTTGCTGGGTTCATTGTTACCTATCTATTTAAGCAGCCTGAAAATTAACGGGAATTGATATTGATTGCCTTCGTAAGCCTTGACTGCTGCAATAATGGTAAAAATAAATGCCGCAATCCCCAGTGCCCACAATAAGAAAATGCCAATTACAACTATTACTAAAATGCCAGAAATGACAGAGTAAACAGCATAAGATATGGCAAAATTAAAATATTCTTTCCCATGATAATCGATGAATGAAGAATCATCCTTCTTTATTAGCCAAATTATGAGTGGTGCTAAAACTGGAAAAAAAATACTTAACACATAAATCCCAGCCGCCAACAACCTTTCTTCACTTTTAACCATTTTCATTTCCCCCATTGGAAAATATTTTTTATCTACCTTACTATTTACGCTTTACCTTTTTAAAGGTTTCATAAGTCACAAAAAAATCCGCTTTTTTTTGAAAAAGGCGAAAATTCCCTACTTTTCTCTAGGCACACTAGTTGGTAAAATAGATAAAATACTATTATCAAGATATAGAAAGGTTTAATTATGACAAACTTACTTTTAAAGAATGCAACTATTTACCCGATTACATCTAATCCAATCAAATCCGGCGATGTACTCATTGAGGAGGGAAAAATTAAAAAGGTAGGCCGAAATATCGTTACCGATTCCAACGTAAAAATCATGGATTGCAGCCAACTATACCTTTTTCCAGGCTTCATTGATGTGCATACTCACATAGGTCTTTATGATGAAGGTACAGGCTGGGCAGGTAATGATGCAAATGAAACAGCTGAAGCATTAACACCCCATATCCGAGCAATGGATGGTGTTTATCCACTAGATCCAGCTTTTTCTGATGCAATTAAGAACGGAATCACCACGGTCCACATAATGCCTGGCAGCGCAAATGTAATTGGTGGGACCACTTCCGTCATTAAAACATCTGGAAAAAATATCAAGAAAATGATTATCCAAGATATTGCTGGTTTAAAAATTGCTTTAGGAGAAAATCCGAAAAGAATCCACTCTCACGGAAATAGTGATTCCATTACCCGAATGGGGATCATGGGGATGCTTAGGGAAGCTTTTTATCAGGCCATTCATGCCGATAACCCCGATGACTTGAGAATCAGTCCCTTAGTAATGGCATTAAAACGAGAGATTCCAGTACGAATTCATGCTCACCGTGCTGACGATATTATTACAGCTTTACGGTTTGCAGAAGAATTTAATCTTGACCTAAGAATTGAACATTGTACTGAAGGTCATTTAATCGCAGGTGAATTGGCAGGTATAGGTTTAAAGGTGTCTGTAGGGCCCACCTTAACAAGAAGGTCAAAGGTAGAATTAAAGAATAAAACATGGAAAACATATCAGGAATTGACAAATCATGGTGTTGAAGTATCGATTACGACCGATCATCCTTATACACCCATTCAATATTTAAATATTTGTGCGGGCATTGCTAACCGTGAAGGATTACCTGAACAAAAAGCACTGGAAGGGATTACGATTTTACCTGCAAGAAACTTAAAGATAGATGCGCATGTTGGCAGTATTGAAGAAGGCAAGGATGCTGATTTGGTGTTATGGAGCCATCATCCTTTCCATTACTTAGCAAAACCAAAATGGACGATGATAGCAGGCGAAATGATCTATTCAGAGGTGTAGAACATTGTAGAAAATTGGAATAAAAATTTGCTGAAAATGTGCAAAAAACCTATTTCTTTTTCACGAAATTTCTTGTATCATACTCTAAGTGAGACTGTTTAAGACCTGAAAATCTTGGGGGTTTATGAACAAATTCTGTATAACCAAAAAATAAAATAGGGAAGGCAAATGGTGCGCCACCAGTTATCCTGGTTCTAGTGGGTTCGATTCCCACCCCGAAATTTTTTACGCAACTTTATAAAAAATTTCGAGGGTGGACCGCTTCTTTTGACATGGGATCGGAATGCCCTAATGGAGGGATATTCATGCTAAAGAAACGTGATCTTCATGACAGCCATACATTATTCGAATTAATGACGCATCCAGATGTCTTCCCTTTTGTGCGCCACAAAGCAGCTTCTTATGATGAATTCTTATTTATCACGAAACAAACGCTTGAAGCTGAAGAGCGAGGAGAATTAATTTCCCGAACTATTCTTGATGAATGGGGTGCTCCAATCGGGACAATCAATTTGTTTGATATTGAGGATAATGCCGGATTTTTAGGTACTTGGCTCGGGAAGCCCTATCATGGGCAAGGCTATAACAGCCCGGCAAAAGAAGCTTTTTTCCAAGAACTCTTTTTCGAATTAGGTATCGAAACTGTTTTTATGCGGATTCGAAAAATCAATATAAGGTCTATTAAGGCTGCCGAAAAATTGCCTTACGTAATTAAAGCGAATGAGTCTAGAAAATCTCTTTATGATCAATTGAATGCAAATGAGGACGTTTACGATTTATATGAAATACCAAAAGACCTGTACAATTTGCATTTCCTAAGAAGTGGTTCTTCTCAAGAAGACACTTCACACTTATTGGAAGCTTAGAAGCAATCGGTTAATCGCCGATTGCTTTTTTTATTTCATAAAAAAGACCAAGACGCAAAAAATCGCCTTAGTCATTTTAAATTAGCAATAAAATATTATTAATCCGTGACATTTTGTTCAAGCGATTCATTTACCTCACTAAGTCCCATTTGGAGCAAAAATTCTTCTAATTCCTCATTGGTTAATGTTTCAAATCGGCCATCATGAAAAAATATTTGAGTTTGATTAGGGTTTATTCTGTTGATATTAAAACTCATGTTCTTTGCTCCTTTCATCGATGATTATTTCCTATTATCCACAAAATAACCCCTTTTCATTCCAGATAAACCATAAAAAAGACCTGATTTCAACCCAGGCCTTTTCACTTTCACTATTTAGTATTCCCGATTTTTTCAAGATATAAATTTCTTAAAATAAAGGTTTTATATAGCTCGATTTTCCGACGTTCCACTGGATGTTTCGTAATGCCGATCTTTTTTAATTCCTGAACATACCATCCTTTTGACCCCTGATAAGCCACCGCCCTATCCCCTTTCATAATTGCTTGTCGCTACAATCTATGAAAGGCTAAGGGCTCACATTCCTTTTTTCATACTTTATATCTTATGTATTTTGCCAAGTACGTCCACTCCGCCCGTAACAGGTATGATACTTCCTGTAATAAAATCAGACTTTTCCTCGGCAAGAAAAGCAATGACTCGTGCGATATCCTCACCGGTCCCCTGCCTGATACTGGTGGTGGCGCTATCTACCGCCATCAATGCATCCGCTATTTTCTTTTCCTTCCATTCGTTTATGATATCTCCAGGACAAACCATATTGGCGGTAATTCCATTTTGAGCCTCTTCTATGGCAATCGTTTTTGTCAGTGAGGCTAAACCAGCCTTAGCTGCAGCAAACGCTGAACGATGCACCCAACCAGGGGCAGTTTCGACTCGATCATAGCCAAGAGTAATAATTCTTCCCCACTTTTGCTTTCTCATCGTAGGAATAAACAGCTTTGATAAATAAAAAACAGCACTCAAATTTCCATTTATCAGGTAGTTCCATTCCTCAAAAGAGTAATCCGTCATTTTTTTCCTTTCATGAATATAGGGCCCGGCATTATGAACGAGCACGTCCACTGTTCCGTAGGCAGTAAGAATTTGATTAACCATTCGGTTACAGTCTTCCTGACTGGCAACATCAGCTTGCACGGCCATGTTTTTTGTACCAAAAGTTTCGTTTAAATGTTGTGCTAACAAAACAGCTTCTGATTCACTCGTTCTATAGTTAATGACAAGCTGATATCCTTTTTCTGCAAGCAGAAGGGCGGTCATTTTTCCAAGTCCTGAGGCTCCGCCTGTAATCAAAGCCGTTTTTTTATTCACGAACCATTACCTCACTATATAAAAAATTTCTCTCTTTACTATATGTTAAAAAGATTCAATTATATATGCAAATTTTAAACTTTAATAACGGATGGGCAGGTTAATGCATAGTATGAGATGAGATATCAATAAAAAGGATGTGACAGGATGCAGACTGTAATCAACATTTTCAGCCTGAAAATTAACAGTGTCTCTAACAACGGGTCTGTCAACATCGGTGAAGCCCTTCATAATGCCCATACAGCTAATACAAAATCTCAGGGCCAAAATGCAGCCTATGGAGATTTCGCTCCGCCGAATGCTGCAATGGAAAACGTATTTATTGATCCTGACGTCAATGATATGGGAGATATCGCAAATCCGTCCAACGTGTTTAGTAATCCGAGATAAAGGACTGAAAAATAATGCCTTTTCAGATAAATGTTTTTAACATTAAAACAAATTCAATCGCTAATAACGCCAATATTTCTCTTGGGCCTGCCGTCCAAAACAGCCACACAGCCAATCAAAAATGGATTGGTGCGAATTATGCGCTGGGAGACTTAGCACCCGCAAGCTCCTGTTCCTTTAATGGATTCGTCGACCCTGACGTAAGTGATCAAGATCAAATCGCTAACCCTTCCTTCCCGATATCAACCCAATTCTAATCTATAGAAAGGAGGAAACTGGATGTTCCCTTGGAATATGTTCCCTTTTAATAAAGGTATGAAAGATGCCATGAAAAATATGAATCCAGAGCAGATAGATACATTCGTCCAGGATTTAATGGGAAAAATCATGCCCCAAAACATGGGGGGAATGATGAATCCTCAGGAATTAATAAACGGCTTCCAATCATCAGGATTACGGCAGCCGCCAGTAGATGGTGTTCTTAATTCCACAGCCTTTGAAACCCATGATTTTGTTTTTGTTAGAATACCAATTAAAAGTGAAGACTGGCTTAAACAGCTCCGCATTTATCATACATCAAACAAACTGATCGTCGAAGGTATACCAGAACTTGAGGATAAACATACCATAACATTGCCCGCCATTGTCAGGAAGAAGGGCGCAGCCGCAAATTATAAGGATGGAATCCTCGAAATTAAAATTCCGAAAAACATTGATATGCAATATTCACAAATCGACGTGACAGAAATCATGTAGCCGTCGATTTTTTTTTGCATGTTTTTGACAAGAAAAAATATGATGAGAATAGGAATGATCATAAATGAGGTGGTATGATGGAAGTAGATAAATTAAAAAAATGGCTGGATGTTGCCCAGCAATTTCAATCAGAAAAATTTTGGAATCAAATCTTTAATGAACATAACCAACCTTCTGCTCCCAACACTCAATCACTTAATCCCCTTACAGCTGGCAAAGAATTTTTCCCTAAATGTGATCTTTACGAAACTGAAAATGAGCTCATTTTCGAGGCAGAAATTCCCGGTGTGGATAAAGAAAATCTTCATATCTCCATTCAGCAGCAGGTTCTGACAATCAAAGGCGAGTTTAAAGCATTACAGCAGAATCGAAAATATTATCTCAAAGAACGGGCCAATCGATCGTTTAAAAAGGAATTAATTTTACCATATCCGATTTTAATTCAGAAAATAAAATCGGAAATCCGCAATGGGGTATTGACCTTATCTATGCCTTTGAATCGAGAGGAAGTCGAAAATATTCCCATTACTTTCGATCAATCTAATCCTGAATAGAGGGCTCATATGCGATTCCTTTTTCGCTTTTTTATCTCAAAGAAAGCTTTTACACAAAAAATCTCGGAATTAGAAAAAAAAATAGCAGATCTTGAAGCCAATTTTCATGGATCTAACACAGCGTCAGAGGAGCCATCGAATAAGGAAAGTCAACCTACCATTAAAATTGAACATCTACAGGTTGATAAAATTATTATTGAGCATTTAGATTACGCTAATAATTTTGGTCAATTGGGAATTAGAGAATTATCAGGTAAATTAAATATTGGCACAAGCTATGAAGGCGATTTAACTAAATTAGTGGATCAAAAGATTGCGGAAAAGTTGGAAAAACAGGCAAAAGTAAATTTAAGAGCTAAAAAAGAAAATTAAGACAGCCAATTGGCTGTCTTTTAATGACCTTCATTATGGTCCTTCATGTCCATTCCTTCCATAGAACCTTTTGAACTTGAATCCTCTGGTTCACTTGGAGTCCCAACAACAAATTCCTTTTTGGGCATATTATGCATATCTCTTGCTGTAACATGTGAAATGATATAATAGGTTCCCTCTTGGCCGAAGGACTTCTCAAGACTGTAAACGCCATTCTTCGCGTGTTTAATGGCAATTTTTTGGTGGTTTTCATCCTTTGCACGCCAGATCTCAAAGATAACTTCATCGGCATCATTAACTTTTTCTTTCCCTTGAGTTACTTTCGCTTCAAATTTAACAGGTTGATTTAATTTTGCAGGTTCTGGAGTTACTGTTAAATTTACTTCTAGCATCTCTGGAACATCGGATGACTGCCCGTTTTCCTTACTGCAGGACACCACCGTTAGTAGAACTAGAACAGACATAATACCAAATAAAAGCTTTTTCATTTTGGTCACTCCTAACTTAATTCATCCATAATCTCGTTATGGAGTTCTATTAAAAGCAATTTTGCTTCTCCCGCGATTGATGAATCGATAACTCTTCTAATAGCAGAATAGTATTTTTCATACTTACTTTTCCTAATTCTCGGATGGGAATTTTCATCCAAAAGCTCCCTTTTAATTGCCTCTAATAATATTTCTTCACTACTTTTTTCATCTGCACCTAATAATCGATTGTTCCAAATCGAGCGGTATTGTTTTAATAATTCGTCAATGTTTTTAGGCAAAGATATCCCCCCTCTTTCCTACCACTGCCATTGTTACATATTTACTATCATTATTGCAAAAAATAGATTTTAACATTACAAAGAAAGGAGAAAACTATGTCTACACCGTATAAATGCCCAAACTGCAAGACAAATCGCAGCCGTTTTAATATTATTCAACAATTATCACATTCGGTAAAACTCGACCCCCAATCCGGAGAAGTTGTCCGGGAATATGGCGAAAATGATTTAGAACCCTTCCATCTCCGTTATAATGGACCAGAATATCGAGTCCAATGCGGTGCATGCGGCCTAATTGAGGATGAACGTACTTTTATAAAGTTTGGTGAACAGCCTATATAAACCGAAAAAACACCTTTTCAAAGGTGTTTTTTCGCTAACTGAAGATTATTTTCTTTTAAAAAGTCCTCAGAATCTACTTTCCAAGCATCTGCTGGAGAAAAACGAATTAAATGAATGTTACCACTAAATGATTGACTTCCTCTATTTTTTATAAACCAATCCACTACAACTGGAACATCTAAACTTATTTCTTCAGTTAAATCCTCCGGAGGCAGCTCCTCCATTCTAGAAATTCTAACATTTTCTACTTTTACTAAAATTGGCTTCCACTTAATTTTTTGCAGGGAGGCCTCAGCGGTAATCCGTCGATCCTGCTGCTTAAAGCCCGCTATATAGGCATTAATTACATCGTATGGATTCGCTTTTCCTAAATAATCATCTAGTTTCCCAGATGCTTTTAACACCATAAGCATATGTGATAAGTCCATTGAATTGGTCCGATGAGTTGTACTGCCATAAAAATGAATACAAAAATGGCCAGGAAAATTATTCTGAAGTGCACCTGCTCCATGAGGCATTCCATGCATGGAAGCAGCAATCCATTGATCTTTATGCATGACAATAATCGCACGACGCTTCCAGCTCCACTTTCCTCCATAGATTTTTTTCATGATTTTTGTATCTTTTTCCGTTAGTGGCTGTACATCCGCATGATGACTTCCTGCTCTTCGCTGTACTTTAAATTGTTTTCCCGTTTCAATATCCATGACGGTGAATTTGGTGTACTTGGGTAAAATGTGATTGACTTCTTTCCAATTAAGCATTTCTATTTTATAGCTAAGATCTGTGGCTGCTTGAACACCTTGTCCATGTAGGAGGATGATAATTAAACCGACCAGTATTGATACTCTCTTCATGAAATCCCCCCTTTAATGTGAAGTTTTCTACATTAAAAGAGTTACCTGTTTAAGAAATTATCATTCATCTATTTATCGATTTTTCACTTCTTTTTCAAGGTTAGAAAGTTGTGCCTGAATTTGAGCCCATTCAATGTTCTCACCAATAAAAACAAGATTTAACGGTAAATTCATGTATTCTCTCATATATAAAGGCATGCCATATGAAAATTGAAACAGAAAAGGCTGATCAGAATAGTCAAATTTAAGATACCCTTTTATTCGATAAATTGTATCAGGTAAACCTTTCAAAAACTCTTCAAACTCCGTCTGGCTTATTGATTGCTTAAATTGGTAAACAAAAGTGGTCAAATTTAATGGAATCCGTTGTGATTCTTTATCAAATGAAACCGAAAGATTTCTTAAAAGGGTTACTGAAATCTGTGAATAATTCGTCAAAAGACATCTAGCCTTTGAATTAAGAGCCTGCATTTCAAATGTAATGGTTGCCTGCTGTCCCTCTGTAAGTTCATTCATTTTGTTAATAATAATGAAATCAGCATGCCTTACTTGTTCAAGAATTAGCTGCTGCAGCTGAGGGCTGAGGGCCTTTCGATTGATCCATCTCGTACCGTCTACAGTGGTTATGATACCTTTAATGATTAATTTCTCAGCAAACAATGGGGAGAGTATTGCATCTAATACTTCAACCGGATGGGCCGCTCCTGTTGTTTCAATGTAAATAACATCTGGCTTTTCATCGATTAATAAGCCTTGAAGCTGTGCTTCGAGTTTGTCCTGAATGGAGCAGCAAATGCAGCCGCCAAGCAATTCTTTTAAGGCCACATCATCGTCAGAAATGGCATCAGAATCGATCGAAACCTTACCAAGTTCATTCATCATGACAGCTACTTTTCTTGCTGATTTTTGTTCATCCTCTAGCAATCGTTTTAGCAAGGATGTTTTCCCGCTACCTAAAAATCCTGATAAAATATAAACCTCCACTTTTTTCATCTTCATTTCCCTTCCAAATTCAACCTGATTATTTTATTATAGCTGAAAAAAAGAATTAAAAAACCCGACTCCTCGAGGAATCGGGACGTTTCGATTATTTCATTCTGCCTTTTAGGACTTCAACTGCTTTTTGCAATTGAGTATCACTTGTTTTTATTTTTTCTCTTAATTGGTCCATTAACTTTAAAGTTGAGTCCCCTTTTAGAACTCCATTTACTGGGAGCTTCTGTGCTTTTTGGAATGCCATAACAGCCGCTTTTGTTTTTTCATCAAAGAATCCATCTTCACGGCCTGGATCATACCCAATTGCTTTCAGCATTTTTTGGGCTGTTTGAATCTCTGTCGAAGAGGCTGACAATGCCAGTTCTTTATCTGGGTTAATAATTGGTAATGTTGCATATTCTGGTAAGGCAACTTCGTAATCAGGTTTAATACCCTTTTTATGAATCCAATTACCATTTGGTGTCAGCCATTTGGCGATTGTAAATTTCAAGTTGGAACCGTCGGTAAAATCTGAAGCCGTTTGAACGGTTCCTTTTCCAAATGATTTTTCTCCCACTAATGGAATCCCCGCGGACTCTTTTACTGCTGCTGAAAGAATTTCGGAGGCACTTGCGCTCCCCTTATCAATCAACACCACTAATGGAAGGGTTGGATTTCCTTTATTTTCAGATGGTATTTCGGTAATTTTACCATTGCGGTCTTCTTCTTTAACAATAACTTTTCCTTTTGGAACGAACATGCTCGATATGGATACAGCTTGGTCTAATAATCCACCTGGATTCTGACGCAAGTCTAAAACAAGGCCTTTCATACCCTTCTTTTGCAAATCATTTAGGGTTTTAACAAGCTCGGTTGACGTATTGCTAGAGAAACTCGTAATTTGAACTTTAGCAATTTGGTCATCGACCATTTCTCCATAGACCGTTTCTATTGGAATCTCATCCCGAATAATAGGCACATTCATAGGTGCATCGGTTCCAGGTCGTTGAATAGACAATTCCACTTTTGTACCTTTTTTGCCGCGAATCATAGTTACAGCTTGAGTTGAATTCATTCCTTGCAGGCTCTTTCCATTGACGGAAAGGATGATATCATTTGGTTTTAAGCCAGCCTTTTCTGCGGGTGAACCCTTGATTGGCGATACGATCGTAATATGACCATCTTTTTCTTGAATTTCTGCACCGATTCCCTCAAATGATGAGGAAATGCTGCTATGAAAGCTCTTCGCTTCATCTTTACTCATGTAATCTGAATAAGGATCATCGAGTGCCTCCACCATTCCATCGATGGCTCCATTGATAAGCTTATTTTGATTTAAACCTTTGTAATACTTTGTCTTCAATGTATCATATGCCTCATACAGCTTATCAAATTCTTGCCTTTCGTTGGCAGCAGGTACAACCTTTTCTTTGCCAAACGAAAAAGCAACTGTTGTGACCCCAGCGGATAGAAACACCATAAAAAACAAAAGCATTATAAAATGGAATTTCTTTAGGCGAATATAACTAGATTTATTTTCCGTCATTTGCTCCTGTTCAACCTTTTCTTGTTCCTTGTTCTCTTCTTCCAAAGCCTTCACCACTTTCATTTACCGTAAAAATAAGAAATGTTCAAGTTAAAACAATTATTAAATAGCCCTTAATGTTTAGAATAACATCTTTTTTATAAAATTAACAAAGAAAAGATAATAAATTACTCCAATTGCTTAAATGGTTACAAAACATAGCACCTGCTCAGGAGAGCAGGTGCCCATAGATTTAATTCAGATCTTCACTCTTTTTAGGCGAAGTGAGTTTGTTACAACCGATACGGAACTAAACGCCATGGCAGCACCTGCCACCCAAGGTGCCAACAATCCAAAAGCTGCGATGGGAATACCTCCAGTGTTATAAAATAGCGCCCAGAATAAATTTTGGCGAATATTTTTTATGGTCTTATGGCTTAAAGAAATCGCCTTGGGAATCAAGGTTAATTCTCCGCCTAAAATCGTGATATCGGCCGCTTCGATCGCCACATCCGTTCCCGTTCCAATCGCTATACCAATATCAGCGACAGCAAGAGCAGGTGCGTCATTGATTCCATCACCAACCATTGCAACCTTCTTTCCTTTTAGCTGGAGTTCTTTAACATGATTAGCCTTTTCCTCAGGGAGAACCTCTGCGATGACGTTAGTAATTCCTACTTGACCGGCAATTGCTTTTGCTGTTCGTTCGTTATCTCCCGTCAACATAAAAACCTCAATTCCCAACTCCTGTAATTGATGCACCGCCAATTTTGCTGTTTCTTTTACAGTGTCAGCAACCGCAATTACACCCATAATAGAAGAATTAATGGCAATAAACATTGCTGTTTTTCCTTCGTTTTCAAAACGATGCAAGTCCTGTTCAACGTCGGAGTAAGGGATTCTTTTTAGATTCATAAGCTTGCGTGTTCCAATATAAATTTCATCATTGCCAATCTTTGCTTCAATCCCATAGCCCGGAATCGCCGCAAATTTTTTAACAGGAAGTGTACTTGTCCTTCTTTCGATTCCGAATCTTACAATTGACTCAGCTAGAGGATGCTCCGATGACTTTTCAGCTGAAACAAGATACTGCAGGACTTTTTTTTCATCTTGATAGGCGATAAAATCTGTAACGATAGGCTGGCCTTTTGTAATCGTTCCTGTTTTGTCCAAAACGATCGCATTAATTTTGTGGGCTGCTTCTAAATGCTCCCCACCTTTGAAGAGAATGCCCATTTCTGCGCCTTTTCCTGTGCCAACCATGATTGAGGTCGGTGTTGCTAGTCCAAGGGCACATGGGCAAGCAATGACGAGGACAGCGATCGATGTTTCTAATGCCGATGGAATATTTCCAGGATTTAAAACGAAATACCATACAAAAAAGGTAATAAGGGAAATTGTCACAACAACAGGAACAAAGTAACCAGAAATGATATCGGCAATCCGTTGAATTGGAGCTTTGTTTCCTTGGGCTTCCTCAACGATTTTAATAATACCCGCAAGTGCTGTATCTTTTCCCACCTTTGTCGCTGTCATCGTGATTGTTCCATTTTTATTAATTGTCGAACCAATTACGGTATCACCCACTGATTTCTCCACGGGAATAGACTCACCTGTAATCATGGATTCATCTACAGCTGATTTCCCTTGGATCACTTTTCCATCAACAGGAATTTTCTCTCCAGGTTTTACAATTAAGTGATCTGACACTTTTACTTCCTCTATCGGAATTTTAACCTCCACGCCATCACGAATGACAATGGCCTCCTTAGCTTGTAAGCTGAGCAACTTCGAAATAGCAACAGTCGTTCTGCCCTTCGCCATAGCTTCAAATAACTTACCAAGCAGGATTAACGTAATCAATACAGCACTGGTCTCAAAGTAGAGATGTGGGGAGTAATAAGGATTTTCAAGTGTTTTTAATCCTTCAAACAAACTATAAAAATAAGCTGCTGAAGTCCCAAGTGCAACTAAAACATCCATATTGGCACTTTTATTTTTCAATGCTTTAAAGGCAGCAATATAGAATGGTCCTCCAATATAAAATTGGATCGGTGTCGCTAATAATAATTGAAACCATGGATTCATTAAAAGATGCGGTATGGGAAGGCTTAAATCTACTGGAATATGGGCCAGCATTGTATACAAAAGCGGCGTAGAAAGAATGATAGCAAGAATAAGCATTTGCTTCTTATGTTTTATTTCTTCTTCCTTTAATTGTTTTTTTTCCTCTCTTTGCATTTTCTCTTTGGCACCATAGCCGATTTTTTCAATCCTCGCGATAATCTCATTACTAGAAACCAGCTCTGGCTCATATGAAATGGCGGCACTTTCCATCGCTAAATTAACATTGGCTTCAACACCGTCCATCTTATTCAAAACCTTTTCAATTCTTGTTGAACACGCTGCACAGGTCATTCCCGAAATATCTAATTTAAGCTGCTCTTTCATTTGGTTCACCTCAATTATTACAGTACCGTGGCATCCTATGTTTTTCGATGATAATTATCACAACGGCTTGTTTTTACATAATTATTTAATTCGCCATTACAAACAAAAAACCTCTTCCGTTTAAGGAAGAGGAGCCTGTATTACTCTTTTATAGATGCTTCTAATGCTACTTCAATCATGTCGTTAAAGGTTAACTGTCTTTCTTCAGAAGTCGTTTCTTCACCCGTTAAGATGTGATCACTTACTGTTAACACAGACAATGCTTTTCGATTGAATTTAGCCGCAAGCGTATAAAGGGCAGTTGTTTCCATTTCAATCGCTAAAATTTGATATTTAGCCCATTTCTCTAATTCTGCATTATCGTTATAGAAAGAGTCAGCAGTAAAAATATTGCCTACCTTTAAATTTAAACCTTTTTCTAATCCTGCATCGTAGGCTTTCTTTAATAAATCAAAGTTAGCACATGGAGCAAAATCAACATGTCCGAAAGTTAAACGATTCATGTTAGAATCCGTCGAACTTGTCATTGCCAGGATGACATCGCGTACTTTAACATCCTTTTGAATGGCTCCGCATGTTCCAACACGAATTAAGTTTTGAACATTGTAGCTTTGCATTAACTCGTTGACATAAATAGATATCGATGGAACGCCCATTCCAGTTCCTTGAACCGAAATTCTCTTCCCTTTATATGTACCAGTATAACCAAACATATTTCGAACTTCATTATAGCATTTAGCATCCTCTAAAAAGGTTTCAGCAATGTATTTCGCACGAAGCGGATCTCCAGGCAACAATACTGTTTCCGCAATTTCGTTATCTTTCGCACCAATATGTACGCTCATTCAAAATCCTCCTAACAAATAAATAGTACAGATATTATTCTGCACCATAGACACTATATCATAAACCATTTTCAATAGAAAACCTTTACATGAAAAGGACATGAAATTTTAAAATTGTGGGAAACTATTTTTAGAATTAAAAGGAGGTTGAATTTAATGGGAAAGAAACATCGAAGCCGAATAAATGGTCAAAAGAAAAATAACCATATTCCTGCTGAGGCAATCGTTGCAGAACATGAGGCACATGCTAAAGAACATAATGCCACAGGGGGCCGCAAAAGCTAAAAAAAACCTAAGGATGCTTTTTCCTTAGGTTTTGTCATTAGTTAGAGAAGCAATATTCGATTAATGGGAACCCAGCCGCCAGGTTTTAATTGATAATAATGCTGACCGCCGCGCCCTTCATCAATTAAAATGATATCTCCAGTCGTTAAAAATCTCCCACAATAGTCAACTGGAATTCTGTCGGTCACATTAAAACGGCTAAAGGTCTCCTGTAAACAATGTTCCCTGCTATTCGCCTGAATCGTTGTTCGATAAACCTCTTTATGTCCTTTATTTTCTCGGTACTTTGGAGTTTGAAAGATCGTGACATCATATTGAATACAAGCTCTTCTAGTTAACACTTTGATCATCATGGCCCTCCAATTATTTGAATTAATTTTATATTCTAAATAATTGGCGATAACTACTGTCGATTCCTTCTAAGAAATTCCACTTTTTTTGTCGAATAGTATTTTTTTTACACAATTCGTGTCAATTCACGTGAAATTTAGCGTAAATTAATAGATTTTCTAGGAATAGCGTTGAATGACCGATTGAATTTTTTGTGCTAAGTAAGGAATATCAGCGTTTGTAACGGTTAAACGCACATTGGTTTCATCCGCTCCCATGGCCTCAGAGAATATTCCCGCCAGCCCTCTCGCCTTTCGGTCTACTTGAAACATGATATCAAGGGCGCCATTTCCAGATGGAAAGAAAACAACTTCTAGTTCATCTAAACGGCCGCGAAATGACCCAGAGGTTGGTACAAATTCAAATTCTTGAACAAACGGGAGACGTCCACGTAAACGTCTAGGTGCTTCTTCACAATCAGCCTCCCTTATTCTGAAGCCTAAATTATCAATGGCATTAAACACGGCAGCCATTAGAGGACTTGGAACGACTTTTAAATGATCTTGATCACTTGGATCGATACCACCTTTAATATCAAGACCTGTGGCAACCCATACCTTCGATCTGCCAATTGTTAGCGGGGTTTCATACGGCAGCTGGAAAGTAAACGGGATTTCTTTTCTTTCGTTTGCCCTAATCGTAAAGGGAGTCGTTAAACGAAAACGGTCGATGGCCGCTGTGACTGAATACTTCCGATCATCGGATTCTCTTAAGTAAGTAGTGTTTAGAGTCAAATAGATTTCATCTATTTGTTGTTCTACTTTACCACCTCTAATTTCTACGATTCCTTGTACGGTCTCTCCTGGCATATACGTATCCTTTTCAAGCTTTGTGTCTACCTCTGCAGATCCTATTCCTACACTTGCAAATACTTTGTTAAAGAACGACATTTTTTTCTCTCCCTTGATTAAGTATAAATTGTTGAATATCAGCTTTTATTTGAGCGCAGTTGTCATAAGCAGTATCGATTTGCAGGAGCCGTCTAATAATGTGTCTGGCCTCAATTGAAATATCCAGTTCTTCTTCCCAGCTTTTTTCCGGCAAATTCTCTTGACAGGTAAAATTGGAATAAAGCAAAAACAAAAGAAAATGGCCTAATCCATAGAAGTCCGCCTGATAGTTCACCGCTTTTCGTAAATTTAGTTCCTGTTGTCCTTCGCTTTTGGCAGGTTCCAATGGTCTTGCAAGTCCTAAATCAATAAGCCTGATTAGGGAACCGTCTAAAATGACATTGGGTATTCGGATGTCTCTATGGATAATGTTACGACAGTGCAGATATTCAATATGTTCTAATAAATCATAAGTAATTCTAAAGGCTTCCGTTTCAGGAATAACTCTATTCTCAACAAAAATGAGCTGTTCAAAGTTCTTACCGTCAATAAATTCCATTGTATAAAAGGGGGTATTTTTATATGTTCCATCTTCAAAAAACTTTGGAAATCCTGGATTTTCAATAGCCCTTAAAAAATCCTTTTCCAACTCAAAACCTTGTTTTCCAGCTTTAGTCATTCTTTTGTGAAGACGTAGGGCTTTTAATACCTTTTTTGTTTGAGAGAATAAATCAACAACTAGATAACTGTGCCCATAACTGCCCATGCCGAGATGGCTGATCACCTGATAGCGGTCGGCAATTACTTTTTCATTGGCGAACGGTCTTTCAAAAAGAGTGGATAAAAATAAAATGATTTTTTTTAGCATTTACTTAGCTGCTAAAGAAACTAGACATAAAACTTCCACTTTTATGCTTCTTTTTATAATGATGGTGACCATAGTTATTGTGATTATAATGATTCATTTTTTTCCATGCATCACTTGATGAACCATACTTGTGATGGCTGTTGCTAAGCTTACTTTTCATTATTGATTTAAGGATTTTTTTGAACATACCAATCCCTCCTCATCTTCATAAACATATATACGAACAAAAAAAATTTTAGTTTCGTCAATTTAAAAAATATTTTATATTTATCTGACCAAACAAAAAGCGAGCACTGAATGCTCGTCTTTCGTTTTCATCTATTTTAAGAAAGAGATTTCACTCCTTCTATTCATCCTGAACTTCTTCATCGATGATACTCTTTTCAATTAAATATTCGAAGGTAATGTCAGCGAGTTCTTCCAGTTCTTCTTCGCTAGGAACGTATCCCCTTTTTACAAGCTCATGAAAGAAAAATTCGGCAATCTCTTCTGTATCAATAAATACTTCAATTTCTCTCATCGCATCGCCCCCTTTTTACAGAATGTATGATGTACATGGCCTTTTCATGCTACTTCAATTCATTTTAAAAAGAAACATGTCTTTTTTTTATTGGACAAGCATAGGTTGAATTAAAAGAACATTCCACGAGGTGATCTAATGTTAAATTTACAAATGAAGCTAGAGGCATTGATTGAAGACGTAAACAAGGAAGATGGAATCACCATTCAAATGTTCGAGAAGATTTTAGGCTCTATGTTTTTTCTAATCAAGTGGGCGGGAATTCCTTTTGTCTTATATTTATTCTTTATGGTCACACGATTGTAGGCTACACATGGCTTTTGCCATCGTTACTTACAAGGCTTTCCAATTTCCTGAGAATGACACGCATGACTTGATAATATTCCTGGTCACCAAATAATTCATATAAAATACGGTAATCATTAAATATGTCCAAAAGGTTGTCAATGAGTTCTTTCTTTTCCTTTTTTCGTTCGATTTCTTCAAATTCCGCTTTCCTAACGATGTTCTGTAATTGAGGATTTTTCGTTGTTTTCTCCTGCTTATTTACTAAGTATAAGAGGCCTAATTTTTGGATGAACGTGTCAGCACTTTCCGCATCTGCTACAAGTGTCAGCTCCTCTTCCCCTGCTTCGAGCCATTCCCCATCACTTACTCTTGATAGCTCATATATGACATCTTCCCAGGCATCATCCTTATAACGCCAAATTTCTGTGCGGAAGCCAACCACTTTAAATAAATCCGATCCATAGCCACTTACTTGGACCAAATCACCGATAAAAAACTTATATTCTATATCAATTTGCTCCTGTTCCATTATCGTGCCATCATATTCAGAGAGTAATTGGAGGGCTTCTTCAATGAATAGCCCATCACTTTTATTCACTTCATAAACATATTTGCCATCAAGCCATTTTACATCTGTGACCCTGCCAACAGTACCATAAATTGTAATCACGACCGTATCACCGATCTTATATTTCGGTTTTTTTCGTTTAGCCATGTCCTCCCATCCTCTCAAATGATTAGTCGTGAATTTTGATTACAATAGTATATGCTCGCCGTTTTATAAAAGCGCAGACTATTTATAAAATGAAAAAATCGCCTCCCAAGTAAGAGACGATCTTCGCTTTATGATTTGTTTTCCGAAATAATATATAACTGCCAGGCTTCATCGAATATGGACATCGATTCTAAATATTGCCCATTCAATTCGAGGTAAGAGCTTAGTTCATGGTAATCAGTTGAAGTTTTTGGGAAACTATGGTCTAGATATGCATGGTTGGCAAAGGTGCTGATGAGGTCCTTAGGTGCTGGGTGCCGATACTTCATTAAAAAATGATAAAATGATTTGCTCATAGATATACGCCTTTCTAATCCGGATTATTTATATGACATACTATAACGGATAGAGGTTGCAGCGTAAAGTTTCAAGTGACAAAAGCAGCCACTCTGGCTGCTTTTCTTTAAGAGGAGAAATCAAAGTAATTTTTCTTCAATAGTCTTGGGATGGCCATTAATTCTTTATAGGTAATTACTTTTCCAATCTTTTTGCAATCAATTAAAAATAACTGATCCTCGATTTCTTTTATTATCAACTCACTCTGATATACCATCAAACATTCAGGGCACGACAGTGTTGGAGTTTCTGTGATTTCAATTGCCCGAGTTCCATCTGGAATTTCCCAAAAAACAGAGCCGGTGACTCTTTCCACTTTTGTGCTGCTGCACCATTCACAAGCCATAATAACTATACCCCCTCTGCTGCACTGCTTGAATCCTGACTACCCTGTTCTTTTTGCGTTAGTGCTTTAAATTTTTTATCCTTTAATTCATCGCGTTTACTTCGTTTATCCTTTAACGAGGTATGGGTAGGATCCTGATTGTAATCTTTGCGTCTATTTAGCCTTGATAAACCTTCTGGAACAAGATTAAAGTGCTGATCGTTCATGATTCCGGCAATGCCTGCAAGTGAACGTTTTTCTTCCATATCCGGATATACCTCTTGAAAATAACCCTCTGCCCTTCCTGGCACATAATTCTCCGGTTCAGGATATGAAGTAATGACGCCTTCAAAGTTCCTTAGGACAACTTTTTCCGCACTTTGAGAAATTAAATAATTGGGTTGAAGCGCTATTTTCCCGCCGCCACCTGGAGCGTCGACGACAAAAGTCGGTACAGCATATCCACTTGTATGGCCGCGCAGTCCTTCAATGATTTCAAGCCCTTTGGAAACAGGAGCACGGAAATGGCCAATTCCTTCTGAAAGATCGCATTGATAAATATAGTAGGGACGAACTCGTATTTTCACGAGATCATGCATAAGTCTTTTCATAATTGGAACGCTGTCATTAATTCCTGCTAGAATAACAGACTGATTGCCGACAGGTACCCCGCAATTAGCAAGCATTTCGCAGGCACGTTTCGATTCTTCGGTAATTTCAATGGATGTATTAAAATGAGTATTTAGCCACACCGGATGATATTTTTTTAGGATATTACATAGATTTTCTGTTATCCGTTGCGGGAAAACAACAGGCGCCCTAGTCCCAATCCGAATAATTTCAACATGATCAATTTCCCGGAGATTTTTCAGAATATATTCCAAAATATTATCATTAATAAGGAGGCCATCCCCACCTGATATCAAGACATCCCTTACCTGTGGTGTTTGCCGGATATATCCGATGGCTGCGTCTAGCTGCTTTTTCGGAACCCCCATGCCAATCTGCCCAGAGAAGCGCCGTCTTGTGCAATAGCGGCAATACATCGAACATTGATTGGTGACTAAAAAGAGAACTCGGTCTGGATAACGATGAGTTAGACCTGGAACCGGAGAATCTTCATCTTCGTACAATGGATCCTCAAGGTCATATTTGGTTTTATAGATTTCTTTTGAAATCGGAACTGATTGCATTCTTATCGGACAGCGTGGGTCATCAGGATTCATCAACGAAGCATAATAGGGTGTGATATTTAGGGGGATGGTTTTGGTCGAAATCCTGACGCCCTCTTCTTCATCTGGAGTCAAATTGATTACTTTTTTCAGATCCTCTAATGTTCGTATAGTATTTGTCAGCTGCCATAGCCAGTCATTCCACTGTTCGTCCTTAACATCCTTCCAAAGCTCGATATCCTTCCAATGCCTCTTCGGCTTATATAAAAATTGTTTCATCACAATTCCTCCATTCGCGCTTTATTAAATAATATGCAAGTTTTGTGCCAAAGACAAAAGCGGAAGCGCCCGTTTAGAGGAACAAAAAAACGCCGAAAATCCGGCGTCCAGAACTAGAGCTTTTTTAGTTTATATTGTAATGTTTGTCTAGGAATCTCTAAAAGCTTGGCAGCTTGGTTAATATTCCCTTTGCTAAGTTCTAAGGCATGATTGATTAATCTACTCTCTAATGCCTCGATATTTTTTCTAAGTGAAATTTCTTCAGTTGAATCACCGATTCTATGTAGTGGTGCTGGAAGATTCTTCAACATAATCGGCAAATCCTCTTCTGTTAACCATTCCGTATTACAGACGTTCATCATATATTCAATCGTATGCTTTAACTCGCGAACATTACCTGGCCAGTGATAATTCATAAAAAAAGTTTCCAACCTATTCTCCATTCCATTTACTTTTTTATGCAATTTATTATTAAATTCCTCAATAAAATGAGCGGCTAAAAACAAAATATCTTCCTTCCGATCTCTTAATGGCAATAGGGAGAAGGTAAACACATTTAAGCGGAAATAGAGGTCGGAACGAAGCTTCTGGTCTTGAAGGGCATCGCTTGGTTGAACATTCATTGCAGCAATAACACGAACATTTACTAAAATGTTTTCCGAACTTCCGACCCTTCGAACCATTCCATCCTCTAAAACTCTAAGAAGTTTAGCCTGGAGTTCAATTGGCATGGTATGTAACTCATCAAGAAAAAGAGTACCACCATCTGCCAATTCAAATAACCCTTTACGATCAACGGCCCCCGTATAGCTCCCCTTGGCAGTCCCAAAAAGTATGCTTTCAAGCAGAGTCTCAGGAATAGCGGCACAATTTTGAGCAATAAACGGACCTTCAGAACGATTCGACTCATGATGGAGGCCTTGTACGAATAATTCTTTTCCAGTTCCACTTTCGCCATAGACAAGAATTGGAGAATCCGATTTAGCTAGTCTTTTTGCTTCGTCCTTCATGTTAGTAAAACTAGAATCAATGGTCATTAAATCCGCTAATGTATACCTCACCTGTTTGGCTGACTTTTTCTTACTGCTTCTATTTAAGCCTTTTTGCAGGTCTAAAAGTCTTTCCGCAAACAGCTTCATCTGGGAATAGTCTTTTGCTATTTCAACAGCTCCAATGATATCTTTCCCTAGATAGATTGGCAAAGTGGTATTCATTGTATCAATTCTTGCCCCATGTAGATTTAGATACACCTGTGTTTGATTGTAAATCGGCTTCCCCGTTTTGATAACCTTTAAAAGAGTGCTGGATTCTTCTGAAAGAGAGGGGAAGGCGTCAAATAAATGCTTCCCCAGCACTTCCTTCACATTCATCCCATCATGTCTTGCAGCCACTTCATTATAGAAAATCGTTTTACCTTCTGTATTAACTACGTGTATACCTTCATCGATGCTTTTTAGAATGGCTGTTAGAACTTCCTGTGTTAAAGCGGTTAATTGCGCCAATTGGTTCCCCTGCCTTTCTTAACCATTATGATGAGGTGCCGAAAAATGGGCAAAGCCCAAGCCGAAATTCTAGCAGTTTGCCAGATTCTTTACCCACATATTCATATTCTCTAACTTGTCATAAATATAGCAATTGTTCATTAACCTTCCTCTGTAGGAATAGCCTAACTGATATAATACAGCGTTCATGCCAAAGGATAATGACCTTGCAATTGAATACGCACAGAAGATACCATCCCTTTTCAATTCCCCTTCAAGTTCTTGAAGGATTAGCTTCATCAGTCCATACTTCCGATGCTCTGGGAGGGTTGCACAATCTGTTAATTCCGCATTCTTATAAAAAGAATTAATTTCCGCAGAAGCTGCACTGACGATTTTCCCCTGATAAAAAAAGACATAATAAATTGTCCCATCTTTCATGGTCTTTTTCACATATTCAGGATCATGCAGCGGTGTCGGATAGATTTGAAACACTTGTCGGTACAAAGCAGAAAGCCCGGCAGCACAGCTTTCGTCCGCCTTTTTCAATTCATATTCTTTGGGAGGATAGGTTTTTTGAACGGTTGTATCTAATTGATATATACTGTGAACCATTCCATCTTCCGTAATCCAATGGTCATTTAATTTTCGGTCCTGTGTATAAAACTTTGAAAAAAAATGGGCATCTGAGCCATGGAAATAGCGATCAACCACTGCCTCTTGCTGAAGCCCGTGCTCTAGAAATACTAGAAAATCTTCCGTTCGCCCCTTTATAATCAACTTTTCGGCTTGATGATGCTTAACCAGTTCTTCTGCTTTTTCAATAAGCTGATTTAAATTCCCGCGATAATCATCCACACGGATTCGTTTATTAAAAGGATCTAGGTAGACTTCTAGATAAAAACTACTTTCTACCAGATAAATTGTGGAAGCTGTTTGATTCATAGCCTTCACTCCTTTAAGCACCATTCCGGCTGCTTGAAAAAATGTCTGGCCTAGAAATAAGCCAGACATTTGATGCTACTCCATCTTAAAACTTATTAATTTTAACTCCGTCATTTCTTCAACTGCATATTTGATGCCTTCCCGGCCCATGCCGCTCAGCTTGAGTCCACCATACGGCATGTTGTCAACACGGAAGGTTGGAATTTCGTTAATCATTACACCGCCAACCTCTAAGCGTTTGGCTGCTTGAAGACCATGGTGAATATCATTCGTAAAGATTCCTGCCTGAAGTCCATATTTGGAATCATTCACCATTGCAATCGCTTCATCCAATGTTGTAAATCGATTGATATGAACGACAGGTGCAAAAATTTCTTCACAAGAAACTTTCTCACCTAGTGGCACATCGACCAAAACGGTTGGCTGATAGATCCCATCTGTAAAGCTTCCGCCAATTTTTAATCCAGCACCATTTGCCACAGCTTCATCGACCCAAGCTTTTGTACGCTGTACGTCTCCCCTTGAAATCAAGGCAGAAATATCTGTATCTTCCTCTAATGGATTACCGATATTTAGTTTTTTTACTTCTTCGACAATCCGTTGGGTAAATGCTTCAAATACTTTTTCATGAACAAATATCCTTTGAATGCTAATACATACCTGACCTTGGTAGGAAAATGCCCCCGTTACAATCCTAGGGATGACTTTTTCCAGGTTTACACCTTCATCCACAATAACGGCAGAGTTTGAGCCTAATTCTAGAGTTACTCTTTTTAATCCGGAATTTTCACGGATATACCTGCCAACCTCAGGGCTGCCTGTAAAGGTGATCATCTTTATACGTTCATCTTTCATTAATATGTCGCCAACACTTCGGCCACTTCCGGTGACGACATTTAATGCGCCATGAGGCAATCCGGCCCGATGAAAAAGTTGCGCGATTTTATATGCCGACAATGGGGTCTGGCTCGCCGGTTTTAATACCACTGGATTACCGGCCGCAATCGCTGGTCCTACTTTATGAGCAACTAGATTCATAGGGAAATTAAACGGAGTAATCGCCGCAATAACACCAAGCGGCTCTCTTACCGTAAACGCAATTCGACCTTCTCCTCCAGGAGCTGCATCCATCGGAACGGTTTCCCCATGAATTCTTCTTGCTTCATGAGAAGCGAAGGTATAGGTCATTATGGTCCGGTCCACTTCAGCCCGGGCTGCCTTAAGCGGTTTGGCTGCTTCTTGAGAGATGAGCTTAGCACATTCCTCTCTTTCTTCCTTCAGAAATCCTGCTACTTTTTCTAAAATTTCTGCTCTTACGTGTGCAGGCATCGCTGCAAGTTTTTCGGCGGCCTGTTCCGCAGCCGAGATCGCATCCAAAACATCGTCTCTCCCGGCAACAGCGATATCAGCAATATGCTCTAAATTATAAGGGTTTTTAAGTTCCGAATAGGTTGCGGAAGGACGATATTCCCCGCCTATCCATAGTGACTGTTTCAAAATAAAATCCTCCAATCCCATGCCTTTACTACTATTATACCAACCTATTAATCAAGACTGTATCCTTCCAGCTTACTTTTTTTGACAACATTGATGAATGGCACGCTCTAATACCTCTAGTCCTTCATTAAGCTGCTCATCTGTAATGACAAGAGGGGTTAATAAGCGGATGACATTGCCATACAAGCCAGCCGTCATGATGATAAGTCCATTTTGATGGGCTGTTTTAATAATTTCTTGAACCAGTTCTTTATTAGGTTTTTTGGTCTTAGCATCCGTTACAAACTCCATTGCACACATGGCACCGAGCCGGCGAACATCGCCCATTTGCGGGTAAAGGTTTTTTAATTTTTTAAAGCGGGTTTGGAAGGCATTGCCGATTATTTCGGCTCGACTTAATAGGTCTCCTTCTTCGATTGCTTTCACCACTTCAAGTCCTGCTACGCATCCAAGCGGACTGCCGCCGTAGGTTCCGCCAATTTCCCCAATGTTTGGGGAGTCCATGATTTCTGAACGACCTGTTACGGCACTGATTGGGAGCCCTGCTGCTAACGATTTAGACATTGTTATGAGATCCGGTATGACATCAAAATGTTCAATCGCAAACATTTTCCCTGTTCTAGCAAATCCGGTCTGAATCTCATCGGCAATAAACAAAATTCCATTTCTTTCACAAAGTGATTTAACCCCTTTTACAAATCCTTTCGAAGGAATGATGAATCCACCCTCCCCCTGAACTGGTTCCATAATCACTGCTGCAATTTCCTCTGGTGGAACTTCACTTTGGAAAAAGGTTTCAAATCGCTGAAGGAGTGCATCATCTAACTGCTCCGGGGAGTCAAATTCAGAACGGTAATAATAAGGATAAGGCCACTTATACGTTTCCGGTGCGAAAGGTCCGAATTCATATTTATACGGCTTTACCTTGCTTGTTAACGACATGGCCATATAGGTACGCCCGTGAAAGCCCCGTTCAAAAGAGATAATCGCTTTTCGGCCTGTATATTTCCTTGCTATCTTGACAGCATTTTCAACCGCCTCAGCCCCACTGTTTAAAAAGAATGTTTTCTTCTTGTGGTTTCCTGGCGTAATTCTGTTTAATGTTTCCGCCAGTTCGATATAGGGCTCATACATCATTACGTGAAAGGAAGGATGAAGATAGGCATCAATTTGATGATGAAGTGCCTCCACCACTCCCGGTGGGCAATGGCCTACATTTAATGTGCCAATCGCCCCAGCAAAATCAATAAAGGTATTTCCATCAACATCAGTAATTAAAGCGCCCTCCCCTTTTACCGCAAAGGTATTGAGCGTATTAAAAGGGCCTTTAGGGACATTATGTTCTTTCCTTGCCAAAAGCTCGATGGACTTTGGACCAGGAATTTTTGTTTTCAATTGAATGAATTTTTTTTTCGTTTCTTTTTTATGACTCATCCACTTCACACCAATCTAATAAAGTAAGAGCAATGATCTCACTTGCCACAAACATATCCTCTAAGATGATATGTTCATTAGCATCATGGGCTGTTGCAGTAATCCCCGGCCCGAATACAACGACAGGGGTATGGCCAACATTTGAGAGAATTCCTCCATCTGTTCCCCAAGGGCTTGCTTCAATGACCGGCAGATCCCCCCTCACTTCCTTAAAACTCTTAGTCAGTTCTTTCATTAAAGGATGATCACTTTCCAGGCTCCCTGGCAGCCATCTGCCACCGAACCACTCGATCTGTAAAGGGTTTTCTTTAAACCACTGATCATTTTCATTCAATTCTCTTAAACAATTTTCCATTTCACCTTGCGCAGATTGAATGGTTTCCTCTGGTGATACCCCCATTCTGCCTTCAAGGATTGCAGTGTCCGGGACCGAAGATGGCCACTCCCCACTTTTGATTTTGCCAAGGTTTATTGGAATTGGAATCGGGATTTTCTCAAATAAGGGGTCGTTAATCCTAGCATTTCTATCTTTTTCTAATTGTTGTAATCTTTGAATAACAAGAAGAGATTTTTCAATGGCACTAACGCCCTCATACCTGGTTCCTCCATGGGCAGCCCTTCCTTTAACCTTGATTCGAAACCACATCGACCCCTGCTGCTTCGGGAAGATTTTCATATTGGTCGGCTCTGGAATAATCGCCCCGTCTGCCTGATACCCCCGAAGAACGGCTGCAAGTGTACCGGCACCTCCGCTTTCTTCTTCAATCACACTTTGAAAAATTACATCGCCTTTTAGCCTTATTCTACTGGCAATTAATGATTCAATCGCCATGATGAGGGCAACATTCCCGCCCTTCATATCGGTCGCGCCTCTTCCATAAAGCTTGCCGCATTCTATGGCGCCACTATATGGGTCATGTTTCCAGTTCTTTTCGTCCCCCACCGGAACCACATCAATATGGCCATTTAAAATAATCGATTTACCTCCGCCTGAACCTTTAAGAACAGCTACTAAGTTGGGGTTACCTTCGAAGTTTTGCCGATCACAGCAAAAGGCTGGATGTTTTTTAAGTTCATCTCCGCCAATCTCCCAAATATCCAGTGTTAAGCCGAGTTGACGGCATTTTTCAATAACGATGGCCTGTGCGGCACTCTCATTTCCCCTTGTACTATCTTCCTGAACAAGGATTTGTAAAAGTCTTGCCCCCCTAGCACGATTATCCTTTAGCCACTGCTTAATACGGACCTTGTTTTGTTCCAACTGATTCACTCCTTATGGGAAGATTTAAGCTAGTAAGGAATTCTACGGATACTTTCACTAAAGTTAAATGTACAGCCCGTTCGGTTGATTACATTTTCTAAATTATATGGTGCAAATAGTTCTGTCAGTAGCAACCCTTCTTCGTTTACCTTGAAAACAGCTAATTCTGTGATGATAAGATCAACACAATTGGCAGAGGTTAACGGTAAAGAACAGGCAGGAACAATTTTGGGATGACCATTTTTGTCACAATGGTTCATCACCACAATGACCTTTTTTGCTTTTTGAGCGAGTTCCATCGCTCCTCCCATACCAGGAACTTTTTTCCCCGGTACAATCCAATTAGCCAGGTCCCCTTTTTGGCTCACCTGAAGGGAACCTAAAATAGTGATATCGACTCTGCCCCTACGGATCATCCCGAAGGCAATTGCACTATCTGTGTACGAACCGCCGCAGGTGAGGGTGACTGGAAATCCCCCCGCATTGCATAAATTTTCATCCTCTTCGCCCTTATTCGGACTTGGGCCCATTCCAGTGATACCATTTTCCGCATGAAACATAACCTTCGTTTCTGATGATAAATGGTTGGGAACGAGGGAAGGGATGCCGATCCCCAGATTCACGACCATACCATTTTGAATTTCCTCCGCTGCCCTTCTTGCCATTTGATTTCGAATATCTACTCCCATGCCCATTTCCAATTCACCCCCTTCGAAGGAATGATATAGTTAACGAATACGCCCGGAGTGATGATTTCATCAGGGGCAAGGCTTCCAAGCGGCACAATTTCTTCCACTTCAGCAATGGTAATATCTCCAGCCATCGCGACTAATGGATTGGTATTACGGGCACTTTTGTCATAAATTAAATTCCCGTATTCGTCTGCTTTTTTCGCGAACACAATCGACACCTCTGCAGTTAAAGCTTTTTCCACGAGATAGTTCTTCCCATCGATTGAAAAAAGAGGTTTATTTTTGGCCACAATCTCATTGTCCATGCCAATGTCTGAAAGAATTGCCGGTAAACCTACACCGCCGGCACGAATTCTTTCTGCTAAAATCCCTTGGGGGGAAAACTCGACCTCCAGCTTTCCCTCGTGCATCTGCTGTCCGGCAAAGGGATTGGAGCCAATATGGGAGGCAATCACTTTCTTTGCTCTTTCGGCTTTAACTAATTTCCCAATGCCAATGGTGGGAAAACCGGTATCATTCCCGATTAAGGTAATATCACAAATTCCCTTTTCAAGAATGCCATCTATGAGTGTAGGAGGTGATCCCACCCCGCCAAAACCTCCAAACATCAAGGTCATGCCGTCATGAAAATATTCCATAACATTTTCAAGCGTCGTAATTTTTCCAAATGGATTGTTCATTTACACTTCACCAGCCATTCCTGCGTTCATTTCATTATTAAAGGCTTCAAATGTTTCTTTTAATAAGCCGACAAGTTCTTCGATTTCCCTTTTTGTAATCGTTAATGGGGGGGAGATGATGACTGAGTCACCGTTTAGCCCATCAATCCCTGCACCAGAAGGATAAATGAGCAGGCCATTTTCCTTTGCAAGCGAGACCATTTTTTGTGTAACCTGTGCATTTCTGGAGAAGGGAGTTTTCGTGCTTTTCTCCTCTACAAATTCTATTCCTAGGAGCAAGCCCTTGCCGCGAATATCTCCGATAAAACGAAATTGGCCTTTTAATTTTTCCAACTGGTTTTTCAGATACGTACTCTTACAATCTACTTCTTTGATAATTTCGTTTTTTTCCAAGTATTCGAGAACCGCTAAGGAAACGGCACATGTTTGCGGATTGGCACTTAAGGTATGCCCGCTCATTACGGATTTGGAGCCTGCCAAAATCGGTTCCATCACCTTTTCACTGGCAACGGCCGCCGCAATTGGTGCATAACCTGCCCCCATTCCTTTTCCTAAGGCGAGTATATCAGGGATAATGCCCCATTGCTCACAGGCTAGCATCGTTCCGGTGCGCCCGAACCCGGTCATCACCTCATCGGCAATAAAGAGAATGTCATTGGCCTCACATATTTTTTTGATGATTTTAAAGTAATCCTTTGGCGGCGCAATCGCTCCGCCTGCTGCTCCAATCACAGGTTCAGCAATGAAGGCGGCAATCTTGTCTGCACCTATTCTCGTAATCGCGGTTTCCAATTCATGGGCGCATACATAATTACAGGAAGGTGCCTCTAGGTTGTATGGGCAGCGGTAACAGTAGGGAGGATTGATGACGGGAAATTCTTCTAAGAGGGGAACAAATCTTGCTCTTCTGCCTGTATGCCCCGACATCGAAAGGGCTCCAAGTGTGATCCCATGGTAACTAACCCAACGAGATAATACCTTTGTTTTCGTTTGAATCCCTTTTTCCTGCCAATATTGAATCGCCATTTTCATGGCTGTCTCTGTCGCTTCCGAGCCGCTGTTGACAAAAAAGCTCCAATTAAGCCCCTCTGGTGTTAATTCAGCGATTTTCTCAGCTAGTTTTTCGGCTGGTTCACTGGTAAATTGCGAGCGATACACAAAGGAGACTTTATTTGCCTGCTCATTCATTGCTTCAATAATTTCCTTTACGCCGTGTCCAATATTGGCTGTTACTGCTCCAGATGAAGCATCCAAATATTTTTTTCCTTCTTTATCAAATAAATAGACTCCCTTGCCATAGTCGATTACGGGGTATGTTTCATCAAGCATTGGTTTAATTAAAAAAGAACGCTCCATGGGGACACTCTCCTTAAAATAAGTCAGGCCTCATAGAAATTGTATGAATCATCGTTTTGTTTCTTTCATCTTATTTGTAATAGTTATTGGGAATAAAAAAAACAGACACGCTTCAGTGTCTGTTTTTAGGTTCATCCTATTTTTAATTTAACTAAATCTTCATCGTTTTCGGCTAAGTGCCGGTAATAATCTGTTACTTCATTCTCTAATACATAGTCGAGCACTTGCTTTGCCTCATGGGTGCGATTGAGTAAGGCTAAGTAGCAAGCTTTATTGTAATGTGCGAGTAAGTTATCTTCTTCCTTTTCTAAGACATGATTGATTATTTCTAACGCTTGTTCATTCTCATTCAAATAACTTAAGGTAATGCTTAGCTGAAGCATAATATCGTAATCGAAAGGATGATACTTTGTTCCTTTTTCAAGCAAATTCTTTGCTTCCACATATCTGCCTTGTTTCGTTAGCCATCGACCTAAATGATAATGAACATGGTTTTCAAATGGATTTTCTATAAGAATCATTTTCATCCTTTTTTCAGCCTCAGTAAAATCCCCTTGTTCACCAATGATATAACCAATAATAGCCTGGATGTTCGTATTATCAGGATCATCCTTTAAACACCTTTCAAATAAAGGGAATGCTGACTGATAATCCTTGGAATTTAAATAAATCATTCCCAATTGATAGGCAATTCCATCATCCCATGAGGTGGATAAAGACTTTTGCAAAATTTTTACCGCATCGTCCATCAGATCAAAATCTTCATAAAATTTGGCTAACCGGGTTACTAGATTAAGATTGTCTTGATCCAATTTAATAGCCGTTTCGTACAAGCCCAATGCCGTTCCGAATAATTTCATTTGTTTAAAACGATTCTTTAACTTTCGGACAAAACGAGTGAAGACATTTCCCTCATCCTCATCCAACCAGATGAACTCTTCGAAATGTTGTTCGACCGCTTCAGCAGCCAATAGGAACATGATGCTCTTCTCTTCCTTCGTCCCATCAAAATGATGGAGAAAATCCTCCAGCATCGACCATCGATTAGAAGCAGCGGTATATTGAATCAGTGTCTTAAATAAATCATCATCTTCGTTATACTTGTTTAAAAGTTGTTTAAGGAGTAAGGCTGCCTTTTCCCACTTTTTTTGTTTTATAAAAAGTTTTGCTTGATGATGCCTTAGTTCAGGCTGCTCGGGTCCCACTTCAAGGGCTGCATTTAAACAAATCTCTTCTTCTCTACTATTTCCTAGTGCCCCATGTGAATAGGCCAGCATGTCTAACCTCCATGCTTCCGGAACCGCGCCATGTAAAAGTTCCAACTTATGCAATAAATCTTGTTGACGATCTACAGTCATAATTGAAGCCAGGTACTCTACATTGACATTTACAGGCGCAATATCCAAGAGACGGAGCAAATAGTCTGCCTCTTTGTCTCGGTTCTCATGGATTGATGCTAATTCAGCTAGCTTTAAATAAGCATGATCGACTTTTGAATCCAACTCTAAACTCTTTTTAAAAGCTTCCTCTGCGAGATCAAGCTGGTTCAACTGATAGTAAACCTCACCAAGACGGTAATAAGGAAACGAATCCTCTCTAATTTGCAAGGCAGATTGGTATGCCTCAATCGCTAATGCATAGTGCTGTTTTTCTTCATACAAAGTCCCTTGAAAACATGTAAACTCTATTCTGTTAGGATGTTTTGCTGCTTCTACTCGAAGGAAATCAATCGCTCGGTCAAGTAATGGAGTTGCTTCAACCATTCCTACATAGATTTCTAACGCTTCATATAGATTGGAGTGAATATTGTTTATTCCCTTTTCGAAAAGCTCTAAGGCATCCTCTAATAAGGAAAGACTTTCCTCTGCTTTAGCCCAATCGGCCAAAATACTACCGCCATTAATTAAATATTCGCTATCCCTATCAAAGCGGCTTGTATGCTCCTTTAAATATTGAATGGCATTCTCGATCATGTCTTCATTTGCCATCGTTTCCGCCATTCCTAAATAAGCAAAGCGATCATCAGGATATAAGTTAATGCAAGTTTGATAGATATCCCTCGCCTTAGCCCATTCCTTCTGGTCCTTATATAAATCACCCAGCCGAACATAGACTTGCGAGGATTTTGCCGTTTCAATCCCTGCTAACAGGATTTCTTCTGCTTTAATATACTGGTCAAACTCAAAATCATATAGATCGGCTGCCGCAAGAAAAGCATAAGGTACTTCATTATCCAGTTTAATAGACATTAAGTATCCTCTTAACGCTTTCCGAAGATTTCCTACTTTTTGATCAAGACGCGCTCGCTCAAACCAAGCATGGGAATCTTTTGGCGATTCCTTGATTAGCGAATTAAACAGCTGGCGGGCATTTTCATACTCTTTCTTTTCAATTAAAACCGCTGCATGATTCATTCTCACAAAGCGTTCTTCCGGTGCAAGTAACATGCTGATGTTTGAGTAGAATTCTGCCTGGCCAATTTCTTTTTGATAAAGATAGGAAAGAGCCAAATAGCTCCAAGTATAGTATTGATCCGGGTCAAGCTGAAGTGAGTTCCGGAAAAAACGAACTGCATCTTCATGTTTGTCAAAATAGAGAGAAATTCTTCCTTTTAAAAAGTGATAGAGAGGACTAAATGTTTTCCGGGTAATTTTCGCAAGCTGTTCCTCAGAACGTTCCATTTTTGACAGCCTCATATATGCCTGTGCAACATGGAGATTAAAAAAATCATGATCCGGATATTCAAGTAAAAGCATTTCCGCACATTGGATGATAAATTCACTATATTCCTCAAAAGAAAAATGCTTTACAACATAAATAGGAGTGTACGGAATGGCGATATTTTCTTGCAAGAATTGCAAAAAGGGGCCTTTGTACTTGTTCTCGTCCTCCTCCAATTTTTCACCGAAATCATGCAGAGTACGAAAATAGGAGTCTTCTTCATCAGATAAAAAGTCAATCTCAGCAGCTCTTTCCCTTGGTACGGCCACAATCGACATGTAGCTCGTTGCGAGATTTGCTTTATATAGTTCCTCACTAGAAACATACAACCCCTCCAGCATGTTTGGGTCTTGAATATGGTAAAAATCAAAACGACTGTCATAGCCAGTCATTACTTGAACATGGGACGAGTGTTCAAAATCAACATTCAAAAGGATGGGGATCTGCTTTTTCAACAACTTGACATAATGGTCCTTGTTTCCGATAAAATATCGACAGGTAAATCCGAGCTCTTCAAGATAAGCAACAGTGGTCGACAATCTCGAGCCAGTAAAATCAAAAATATGGCTGGCAATTTCATCCTGCGTGATCGTCACTCCATAAGCATTCAAGATCATTTCCAAGCTTGCGGGGACACAATAATTGCTTTTTTGAACGATGGGTCTAATATTTATTTTGATTAATTCACCATCTTCTTTTTTTCGAACAAACATGGAAGTTTTTTGTTTTTCCGCTTGAATAAAAGCTTCAAGCCGTTTGAAATCCCCTAATTGGTAGAAGGCATTCCCTTTCAAATGACGAAAATACGTCTGATAGACATGGTCAGGGATTCGCTCATTCAATTGTTGGATGATTTCTAGCATTTCTGTCGGTTTGCCAAGGTCACGGTAGCGTTTCACTTTTTCGAGCAAGAAGGTCGGTGTTTCTGGATATCGCTTTTCACCTTCCTCAATCAGTTTCAAAGATTCTTCAGGGCGGCCATTTGCAGCATTTAAATCCGATAATAGCAAATAACAGTATCGTCCTCGTTCTTCATCCTTCAAACCCATTTGCAGGTATTCTTCCGCTTTGTCACGATTACCCATTTGTAAATAAATATAGCCAAGCTTATCCTCGATTGGCCTCGGAGATTCTTTAAGTTTTTCAAGTATCTCCCCTATCTCCTTAAAGCGTTTCATCTCAAGCAAACAACGAATCTTGGAAAAATATGCTCTTTCCAGGGTCTCACTTTCGCGAATATCTTCCTTACACACTGTTATGGCGTTTGTAATTAATTTTTCTGCCTCAAGGGGCCTCCCATTATCAAGCAATTCTTCACAGAACCAAGAAGCCGTTAATAGATTTTGAAAGCGCCGGTATGCATATCGGACTATGAAGGCGCTGTAATTGTACATTAAAAAATGATCTGTATATTTAAGTAAAACTTTAAAATCTTCTGGGGAATCTATTTTTTCAAGTTCTCTTTTTAAATCTGTGTATTGTAGAGATTTTAAACGTGATATTTCAGCATTTAATAGATCAAGAGCCTGGTAAAATTGTTTTTGTTCATAAAGGGCTTTTAGTTGAGTTATGATCGTCATTTTACACCTCTACATTCGAAACCATTTCTTTTAGTCTAGCATATTAAAAAATGAACGATAATCCTAGAGAATTCCAGAAAAAAAATAAAAACCCGTAAAAACGGGTTAAGCCATTACTGTTTCTTGTTTTCGTTCAGTTACCGTTTTTTCTATGATGTCCCTAGCAATCCAGACTCCGCATGCGCTCGCTTGGGCTAGACCACGAGTGATTCCGGCCCCATCTCCACCCACATACAGCCCGCTGATCTCTGTTTCAAATCGTTCGTTTAATTTTGGTCTGGCCGAATAGAATTTCGCTTCCACTCCGTAGAACAATGTATGCTCTGATGCAAGACCTGGCGTTACCTGATTTAATGCCTCTGTCATCTCAATTAAACTTTTTAATGTATTATAGGGAAGAACTAACCCTAAATCTCCCGGCACCGCTTCTTTTAAAGTCGGCTCCAAAAAGCCTTCTTTAATCCGCTTTTCAGTCGATCTTCTTCCCTTTAAGATGTCCCCATATTTTTGAACAATCAGGCCGCCATTTGACAAACTGTTCGCAAGTCGGGAAATTTCATGAGCGTATTCATTCGGCTTATCAAACGGATCGGAAAACGTATGAGAGACAAGCAGAGCAAAGTTTGTATTTGGGCTGCCAAGCTTTGGATCCTTGTAGGCATGACCATTCGCCAGCATGATGCCAGAATGGTTTTCAACCACCACATGTCCAGACGGGTTGCTGCAAAATGTTCGGACTCTCGTACCGACCGAGGTATTAAAGATAAATTTTCCTTCATATAAATGCTCATTGATTTCCTGCATGACAATATTGGAAGTTTCCACACGGACACCGATATCCACTTGGTTACTGATCATTTTCAGCCTGCGCGTCTTCAAAATATCGGAAAGCCACTTTGAACCGTCTCTCCCAGGTGTAATAATGACCTTATCAGCGCAAATATTTTGATCCCCTTTGAGCTTTATCCCTTTTACAACATGTCCATCAGGTGTTTTTTCCGTGATTAAATCTTCCACTTCCGTTTTAAATTTCATTTCAACCTTATCTTTTAAATATTCAAAAATACTTTTTAAGATTTCTAGGTTTTGTTCCGTACCTAAGTGGCGAACTTGAGCACGAAGCAGCTTTAACCCTGCAGCAAATCCTCGTCGTTCGATATCTTTTACTTCATCGGTTAACGGGTCTGTAATACTCTCGGTAGCCCCGTGCTGTAAGTTAATTTCGTCAACATAACGAATTAAATCCACAACTTGAGAATCTGATAAATAGTCAGTCATCCAGCCGCCAAATTCACTCGTAATATTAAACTTCCCATCCGAATAGGCACCAGCACCACCGAACCCATTCGTAATCGAACAGGCAGGCAAACACCCGGCAAAATCCTTTTTCCCTGCAGCAGGAGGACACTTTTCAATTTTCTTTTGTAAAATTGGACAATTTCTCCGGTAAATATCATGTCCTTTATCAACTAATAAAACCTTTGCGTTCGGCATTTTTAATGTAAGTTCATAGCAGGCAAAGATCCCTGCAGGGCCAGCACCCACTACAATCACATCATATCTCGTATTCATTGTCCAATTACCTCCATAGTCGTTTTACTCAACATTGGTAAATATATCAGACAATATTCCGCACGTCAATAAAAAATACGAACTATTTATTTTATTTTTTATATAATGTTCGTGTTTTGGCTATAAATCTGAATGTTTAAATAAAAATAAGACTGACTCCCCGAGTCAGCCCTTTTCCTTTTTAATAACTCCAGCTAGCACCGATAATAATTAATAGGATGAATAGGACTACGATTAACGCAAATCCTCCAAACCCACAACCTACTCCACCATAGCCTACTCCGGGATAACCGCAGCCGCCGCCAAATCCATATCCATGACCATAATACATGCAAACTTCACTCCTTCAGGATTGTTTCTATTCATTGTTACTTTATGAATTAGGTACTTGACCTGTCTGTGCATTCGCCTATATTATTTTATACAATGACAAATTTGCAGGTGATGAAATGAAATCAATTTTGAAAAATTTTATTAATGGCATATTAACAATTGTGCCAATCATTCTAGTGGTCTATGTCATTTATAAAACCTTTATGTTTTTAGACAGTCTGCTTGGTAACACCCTGAAGCTATTTTTTAAGGATGATTACATTCCGGGCATTGGCTTACTAACGACCATTATTTTAATTACCCTATTGGGCTGGCTTTCTACCAAATATGTAACGGGGAAAATGATTAAATTAATTGATCGACTGCTCGACAAAATTCCTGTTGTTAAAACGATTTATTCCGTAATTAAAGATACGGTTCAATCGTTTGTTGGGGATAAAAAATCCTTTTCGAAGGTTGCCCTTGTCACCCTTCCAGGGACCGAGATGAAAAGTGTGGGCTTTATTACTTCTGAACAACTGGAAAGCTTTTATGATCCGCTTAAATACCATGTAGCAGTCTATATCCCGCAAACTTTCCAAGTAGCCGGGTTTACGTTTTTAGTTCCAAAGGAGCAAGTAGAAGTGATTGAAGTAAAGGCGGAAGATGCGATGAAATTTGTCCTCTCTGGCGGGATGACCTCTTCAGCTAAGCAATCCAAAATAGAAGCAAAATAAAAGCCGCTCAATGGCGGCTTTTATTTTGCTTCAAATAGCTTCGAATATTCTCCGTATCCTTCTTCTTCTAGTCTATCCCTCGGAATAAACTTAAGGGCAGCCGAATTAATGCAATAGCGTAAGCCCGTTGGGTTCGGCCCGTCATTAAAAACGTGGCCTAAATGGGAATCCGCTGACTTGCTTCTTACTTCTGTGCGAACCATAAAATGACTAAAATCTTGCTTTTCAGTCACTTCGTCCTCTTGAATCGGCTTGGTGAAGCTCGGCCAGCCACAGCCGGCATCGAACTTATCAAGCGAGCTAAAAAGCGCCTTTCCCGAAACAATATCTACATAGATTCCTTCTCGCGTTTCATTCCAAAATTCATTTCGAAATGGCGGCTCTGTCCCATTATTCTGCGTTACTTCAAACTGCATTGGTGTTAATTCTTTTTTCAATTGGTCTACATCTTTATTTTTCATGTGAGTGTTTCCCCCAGTGCTCTTGAATATATCCGGCCCGTCCTGAGCCGATATGATATCGTTCGTAATGGGCTGGATTTTTCTTATAATAATGCTGGTGATACTCTTCGGCCGGATAGAAGGTTTTTGCCGGCAGAATTGGTGTGACAATTGGTTTCGTAAAGCGGCCGCTTTCCTGTAGCCCTTGTTTGGATTCCTCTGCCAACCTTTTTTGCTGCTCATTATGGTAGAAAATAGCAGTCTGATACGATTGACCTCGGTCATAAAATTGACCGCCTGCATCAGTCGGATCAATTTGCTGCCAAAATAGCTCGAGCAATTTTTCGTATGGAAAAACGACTGGATCAAAGGTGATTTGAACCGCTTCGTAATGTCCAGTTGTATCACTGCATACCTGCTGATAGGTCGGGTTTTCTAACGTTCCCCCCGTATAGCCAGAAATCACACTAATAATGCCGGGCTGCTCATCAAACGGCTTCACCATACACCAAAAACAGCCCCCTGCAAAGGTAGCTACTTGTTTGCTTGTTTCCACATTTCCACCCCTTTGATCGCTTTTAGTTAAAGTATACAGAATCATTGTACAAAAATAAAATTCCCTGACTAAAAGCAAAAAAAGAGCCGAATCAGTTTATTACTGGTTCGGCTTATAGTTCCTTAGTATTTATTTCGCTGCTTTATCTGCTTATTAATATTCTTCCATTGTTTCCTTACTTCTGCTTGTGCTCGCTTATCTTATTTTCGTTCAATAAAGGCTAGTTCCTTTTGCAGCTTGTTGTAGCTTGTAAGCCGCTCAGACGAAAGTACACCTTCCTGTATAGCATGGACTACTGCACAGCCAGGCTCATCCTTGTGCTGACAGTCGCGAAATTTACAAACACTCGCTAATTCTTCAATCTCTGAAAAAGTTTCCGATAACCCATCAGCACTTTCCCAAAGCTGTAGCTCCCTCATACCCGGGGTATCAATTAAGACACTCCCATTTGGCAATAGAACTAGCTCTCGATGGGTGGTCGTATGCCTTCCTTTATCATCATCTGATCGAATCTCTTGGACCAACTGCTTTTCTTCACCTAATAATCGATTCGTTAAGGTCGATTTCCCTACCCCTGAAGAGCCAAGCAAGGCAATCGTTTTACCAGGCTGCAAATAAGGTTGGAGCCTTTTTAACCCTTCATTTGCTTCAGCACTAATTGGGATGACTGGAACCCCACCGAAGGCAATCGCTTCAACCTTAGCCACTTTCTCAAGAACATCTGAACAAAGGTCTGCTTTGCTTAAAACGATCACCGGATTTGCTCCACTTTCTCAAGAACATCTGAACAAAGGTCTGCTTTGCTTAAAACGATCACCGGATTTGCTCCACTTTCCCATGTTAATAGTAGGTAACGTTCTATTCTCCTTAAATTTAAATCCTCATTTAAGGAGTTTACGAGAAAAACGGTATCCACGTTAGCTGCAACAATCTGTTCCTCTGCTGTGTCTCCTGCTGATTTCCTTGAAAACTTACTATAGCGCGGCATTACCGCTAATATCGTTCCTTTACTTTCTGCATATCTCGGTTTCAAGGTTACCCAATCCCCTACAGCAGGGTAATCCTCGCGCATCTGTGCATTAAAGCTAAACTTACCAGATACTTCACTTACAATTCTCCCTGCTCCGTCCATACCCGGTACATATGTTTGTGCTCAAGTGCCACCCTACCAAGAATGATGTCTTCATTCATTTTTATAAGTTCAAAATCATTTCTCACTTTATCAGTTAAACCAATTGTACCTAAATTCATCTTTATTCCTCCAGCGAATATTTTTTTCCAAAACAAAAAACCATAGGCACACACAGCCCATGGTTTTATTCGCATACGAAATTAAAGACAAATAACACCTATACGGAATGGATTTGGGCTGTGCAAACAATATTAAAATAACGGATTTCTTTCATCGCTTCAATTAACATTGCACTTCACCCACTTTCCATCATATTTATTTTTAGTATATGTTTAATTGTTCCATTTGTAAACAAAAAATACAAAATATCCAACATAGTGAAATTGTTGATAGGCACCTGAGGGGGAAAGCTTGAATAAATTATCATGTAATCCCTAGCAGGAGTTGATTAGTATGTCTGAAATGCGATCACAGTCTGACTATCTTCAAAGAGCCTTATTGTATGATATGTTGGCGCAATTTTATAAATACACCTACCCTAACCTTCATATCCATTACTATGGAAAACACTTAAAATATATGAAGAAAGCCATGTATATGATAAGGAGTACTCAACAGGAAGACGCAAAGGTCCGCTTTGTCCACACCTCCTATGATACCCCTAATGTTGATATTTATATTAATGGTCAACGTACGTTTCGAGAGCTGCCATTTAAAAACATTAGTACGGAACATACTTTAAAAGCGGGCAAGTATCATATTGATATTTATCAAGCAGGCAATTCTGTGGACAGCATCCTAAACAAGAAAATTACCATTGAACCTGGCAAATCCTATACTCTGGCTGTTATTGATTCTGTACAAAAATTGCGTCTCCTCCAGTTTGAAAATCAACCAGAGGTACCGGCAAATGAGGCGAAAGTTCGCTTTATTCATTTATCTCCTGATTCGGAGACCTTTGATGTTGCCGTTAAGGATCGGGACGTCATATTCCCAAATGTTTCCTACAAACAAGCAACCGAATACTTGGGTTTAACACCGATGACCGTTGACCTTGAAGTGAGAGAAACAGGAAGCAGAACGGTCCTATTACCAATGCCAAAGATGCAGTTTAAAGCAAATGAAAGCTATACAATTATTTTTGTAGGCTTAACAAAAGATAATTCAGAATTTCAATTTATCTCTATAAAGGATTAAAAATAGGTGCCCTTAGACAAGGCACCTATTTCACTGGAACTAATATCGTAAAGGCGATATCATCCTTTTTCAAATTAAATTTTTTCACTTGAATTTTGAGGTCGCTCTTCAGTTTCAAATTCTGCATGTGGACATAAACGAGTTTTTCATTTGGCCTGATATCTACTCCATTAGGTAGTTTATAGTTCTCACGAATAAAGTTGAGTACATAAGAGATAGGAAGATTTAAGCGGCCGATGGACATTGTTTTTTGCTTTAAAACCAAGTCACCATTCTTTAAGGCCTTCGGTTGAAAGGTTAATTTCAAATTAATTTCTTCACTAAAAAATGGCAGTATTCCATAAAGTTCCACTTCATCCCCTAAGAGAACTCGATAATCGATCGGGGAGTCGGCGGCTTCTTCCTTCAAGTAATGATTAATTAACCTGTTTAAGTCACCCTTATTTGAATTCACATGAAAGGAAACATAATCTTCTGTCGGGGTCTTTACTTTTCCATTTTCATTACCATCTGGCGGAATCACGATCAATGACACGATGATAATTGCGAACACAAGGTTGATTCCTAACAAAAGGAGGAACCCGATCTTCCATTTGTTTTTCATAATAACTCTAATTCTCCTCTGTGCTAACCATATATGGCTTCTTTTCAAGATCAGGAATGACTTGATCTCCAAAGGTATTGTTCAACCTTTCGGCAATCAATTCATATCCTTTGTCATTTGGATGAAAATTATCAGTATACAATAGATTTTCCTTGGTGTTTAAAAATACATCTTCAATGGAGACAAAATAGGCATTGGGGTAATTGGCAATAACTCTTCTTCCAGTTTCATTCCAATCAGACACGATCGTATCCATTTCTTCAATATCAGGAAACCACTTAGAGAAGGGATTATATAAACCAACTAACACAATAGATGTGTTCGGATTTTCCCCTACAATTGCCTCGAGAATTTGCGTTAAATGCTTACGATACAACTCTTTTTCCTTGGTAAAAACGGAAAGTTGAAGATTTGAGAGATTGTCCCTAACCACCTTCATAATGTCATTTCCACCAATCGTCAGAATCACCACATCTGATTTCTGTAATACAGACTTTAATTCCGGAGATTGAAGTCTTTTTAATAATTGAGTTGTGCGGTTACCCTTAACACCATAATTATAAAAGTCCACTTCTTGGATTCCCTTTTCTTTTTCAAGCGAGGTGTCCAAATAAGGGAGGTAACCACCTTGATTGGTGCTATCGCCAATACCTTGTGTTAAGGAATCTCCAGCTGATAATACGGTTAATTTCCGCGGCAGAAAATCGGCAGGAACCGGCTCAAAGACTTGGGCCGCTGTTTTCTTCTCTGAATGGAAAGTCCATTGATTAGACCCAGAGCATGATGATAGAAATAAGACCGAAAGAATTAAAGGGGTGAAAATCTTTTTCACTTTCATTCACCTTCCTTCTAAATTATTGTTATTATGAGTATCCCCATAGCAAAATCTAGGGGTTTCGAAAGAATAGGCCTTAACAGCCGCATTGTCTTTTCGTGGGCTACCACTAGTCCCGCTTATACATCAGGCTAATGCCTTCAGCTTTACTTTTTTTTGAGTTTGGGATGATGATGATTTTCCGTGGAGATTGTAGGAACTGTTTTCCTTCCATTCCTTCAAAAGCATTCCCTAAATGTTTTCGTACAATGTTAAAGGCACCATTTACATCCGCATGGATGAGAGTCTTAGATCCCTTGATTTTATAAAAAGCTCTACTGCATCGATACCCACTAAAAGTAGTTTCCTGAACTTCACTATAAGTTGGAATCGGGTCATGATTCAAGAAACTTGACTTGGATGTATAGCTTTCTTCTCGATCAATGACTTGAATCCCCTTTTTCAGCCTTGTATCGAATCATTTCAATAAGCGTCGTATATGGAATTTGGATGAAGGTTTGCTTATTTGCCTTTTTCATTTCAACCTCCATCTTCCAACCGATATTTCGGCCTATGATGATAGTGTCGATTTTTCTTTCTATCGCTATTTCCACGACTTTTGCGCTTGCCTTATGCAAAAAATCCATGACACGATTATTTTTATTTCGATCCAACGAACTCAACCGATGGGTTGTAAAGATTCCTTCTTTTGGATTTTTTCCATTTCGGATGATACAAAAGTAATGCGCTCTTAATTTATTGTAGTATTGATTGATCGATTTTAACCCTGTGCCCTTGATAAGAAGAGGCTTTAGCCCCGTGTTATCGACAATAGTTGCCAGGTTATCAACTCCCAAATCAATACCCATTACTCGGTTTGGTTCAAATACCAATACATTGGTTTGGTTTTCCGTCCGTTTTATTTCTTTTTCTTGTTCAGCTTTGAAAACGACTTCGACTACATAACGACCATAGGAAGGTACGATTCGAACTTGTTGTAGTTTTCCTATTGAATGGGCGATCTTACCTAATTTTAATTGAAGAGGGGTTCCAGGTAATTTAAGAACATTGCCTTCTTTTATCTCAGTAATTTGATTGGTCAAATAGCACGTTGTTCGTCCATTTTTGGGTTTATATTTTGGAATTTTTGGTTTACCGGAAAAGTTTGCAGGATTGATTTTATATTTCTTAGAGGCTTCGAAAAAACTTTTCCAATCATCAAATACTTTTTTCATTGTTTGTTGATTGGACTGAGAGGGCATAGAAGTGTAATCTACTTGTTTCATTACTTTAAATAAGGCATCGACAAAGTCGTATCGTATGAAGGATTTCGCAAAAGTAGGCATTTCAAATAATTTTAACTTTGGTTCAATTATATTGCCTTTTATGTCCATTTTCTTAGGTTTCGATCTAGCTTTTTCAAAGCTCCTAAGACGAATTTCATTCATTTGAGGTAAATGCATTTCAAGATTTTTTAACACCTGTAGCTGATTTTCATTCCGTGTCTCTTTTTTTAGAGCTGTGTACACCTGTCGAATATAGTAGTTGGTAATGTTGTAAAGATTTTTTGCTTTAAAGCATAGTGAATCGCAGAAAACAAACAATTCATGTTCCGAATGAATTTGTATTTTATAGGAACTATACATTTCATTCACCTCCTTCAACTAAAGAACAAGTGTTCTATTTATATTTTCATTATACCTGAGAGTTTCAAAGAAAGTATAGGGGGAACACTTACTTTATCCTGAAAAAACTCAATACTTCAGTTTATATCTCCTATCTAAAGCAAGGGGTTTTACGTTGCTATTTGATAGTCTTTTGCTAGAAAAAATAGACCTCCTTAGAGATCTATTCTAATGTTTTGATATTATCGATGATTTCATCAAAGGGAACATCCTTAAATCCAGAATAAGATTTTTTGATTTTTCCATCTGGACCAACTAAGTAAAAATACGTTTGATGAATGACTTGGTCACCCTCTTGTGGTTTTTTCACCAAGGTTTTAAACGTATCTCTTGCATAGTTTTCAATGAATGCTTGATCATAACCGGTTAAGAATGTCCAGTTATGAAAATCCGCTCCATACTGTTTTGCATAATTTGTTAGCTTTTCAGGAGTATCAACCGTTGGGTCTACACTAAAAGAAACGAATTCAACATTTTTAAGACCTTCGTCTTTCACCATTTTTTGCAATTTCGTCATATTCGAAGTCATTGGAGGACAAACATCTGCACAATTCGTAAACACAAAATCGGCAACCCAAATTTTCCCCTTTACATCCTTCAAACTAAAAGGCTTATTGTCATGACTAGTGGCAGAAAAATCTTTGACTGGCCAATTGACTGCACCCTCGATTTCTTTTTTTCCACAAGCTGAGAGGAAAAGCATTGACATAAGTAGTACGACAATTGATAATCGAAGCTTCATAATTTCACCTACAACCTTTTCTATTCCATTACGTGAATAGTTTAACAAAGAATAGAAAAAGAAGAAAGGAAAAGGCGTTTAATCAATGACGCCTGTTTTAACAATTGTATTTTTTACCTGTACATCAAAGCTAACTCGCTTGTATAGTTCTCTCCATTTCTTTTTGGTCAAATTTTCCCCGCGTAAATGGGCTTTATATTCATTTCCGACTCCAATCGGGTCCACTCCTAGTTTCTGAAAATAGGTCATTAGTTCTATTATATCTTTTTCCATCGCTTGATTTAGTTTTTTTTCAATAAATTTAACAGAAGCAGGATTGGAAACGTCTAACGGCTCAGTTGATTCCAGCAAGCGTGAATCAAGCTTCACCTCCACCTTAAATTTGAGCCTTTTCATGTCTAGTAAGCGAAGTTTAGCCTGACTGTGAATATTATCAACATCGATAAATAATTTGTTGTAAACGTTTCGAATGGAGTGCTCTCCTTTTTTCATCCGAATCTTTTCAAAGTCAGAGCGTTTAAATCCCAGCTCATGGGTTCCGGCCTTATATTTATCGGATAAAATTTTTAAATAAAAATGTTTTTTAGGACCAAGTTCTGCAATATATCGGTCGTCCTTAAAAAGGCCCAACGCTGAAATAATCACATCACCATTTTTCACTTTTAAAACAGGCAGTACTGGATCTTTGCCTATGTCATAATAATTATGATTAAATTCCTGCAGTGTGGGGGAGATTATTTGCTCACTTTCAACATTTTGTTTGATTAAGTTATATATATAGGTCCCAAGGCTGATTTTAGTGTTCGTTTTGTCTAAATTCAAGATTTCCTTTGAGGAGCCATCAGCGATTGTTAGATAAACCATATTTCCAACGGTTGAGTCACGATTAAGGGAGTCAACCAACTGGATAACGCCTTTCTTTGCCAGCTCCTTGCTGTAAATGACACAACGCATTTGGCCAGTAACGAGCTTTTGATTGGATTGTAGATTCTGACTTTGTCTTAAACCTTTACTCGTATTCGCGGTGGCTGTTATCATTTTTGTGATATTCTGCTCCATTGGATCAAACTGATGGACGACAACAGTACCTCTTATCACATTCTTTTTTTCCAAATCATAACCTGCAGCTGTAACGAGGCCCAATTTTTCAAGCTGTTTTTGCTCGACACAGCCAGAAGAAATAAGAATACATAAAATAATACTTACAAAGGAAATTTGTTTACAGACCTTGGGCATTGGCTTCTTTCCTCCTTACAAGCCTTTTCTTCACTAATACAATGGCGGTTAGCAGCAATGGATAACAAAATGCAAGCACAAAACCCATTTTTGCTACATAATCCGTGACCATATTCATTTGCATTCGTGAATGAATAAAAAAAGCCAGACCCCACGCTAACACACCAATAATCCAGATTCCATGTTTCTGTTTCCACTTGACGACTCTGCTAAATCCCTTTGATGCCGCCCAAAGGTAGGCACCCATATTTGGTAAAATAATTAACATCCAAAAGGAAACAGCAATAAATTCAAATCGCTCTAGATTTGGAAGGCGGACAATTTTAAACATTGATAATACGGGCCAAATGGTACGTGCCAAACTATCCTCTGCAAAGAACATGATCGAAACAAGTGTAACAACAGTAAAAAGAAAAGTTGTATATAAATTTCCGATTTGTGCATAAAGAAGCATATTTTTTCTATCCTTGACAAAGGGATAGAAAAACATCAATAATTCAAATCCCATCATCGAAAGAGAGGACCGGTAAATACCCTTAACTAAGTGTTTGATATCAACATTAAAAATAGGAAATATATGGGTTGTATCAGCGTATTTCATTGGTACAACAAGGATTGTACCAAGCCAAACTGTTCCGATTACACCGAGAAAAGCGAATCCGACCACAATTCGAACTCCCCCTTGAACGGCATAAACAGCTAAAGCAATAAGCACAAGTGAAAGCTGCCAGGCTGGTAAATTCGGAAAAATCCAGACTTGGACAATTTCGATATAATTCATAAAGATAGTAAAAAAACAGGCAGATAAATAAACCATATATGCGATATTCAAAAGGTTACCAATCCATTTTCCAAATACGTCTACTTGAATGCCATACAAATCAGCACTGTCATATTGTTTCAGCATTAAAAACATCACAAAAATTACGATGCTTGTAAATACCCCTGCGAGAAAGACAGAAATCCAGGCATCATGTTTGGACTCTAAATAGACAATCCGCGGCAGTCCCACAATTCCAATACCCGTTTGGACCTTATGAATAAAAAACATAAGGAGATAGGCGTTAAATAAAAGCCCTTTTCTTGGATGTAAATTCACTTTCATCTCGTACCGCCCCTATTCATCTACATCCTTTTTTTCTTTTGCCTTTTGGGAAGAAAAGTGATCATTATCAATTGGCTGATTTGTTACCGGTCTTTTTGAAAGATACTCAAGAGGGTATCTGAACATACTGTATCTCAAATCTGCTATTCTTAGCGGATAGGCAGGGGAAAGATACGGCCGGCCCAATGTGTCTAGTTTTAATAGATGAATGATAAAGAAACAAAAAGCAACCATAATGCCAATCCCTCCCCAAAATCCCGCCATGATAATGATAGGAAATCGGATGATTCGAATCGCAGTGCCCATTAAATAACTAGGTGTCGTAAACGACCCAAGGGCACTAAGTGCAATAATAATAATTAATATATTACTCGTAAATCCTGCATCGACGGCAGCCTGTCCAATAACGATACCTCCTACGATACCCATCGTCTGACCTACTTTAGTTGGCAGCCTTGCTCCGGCCTCTCTTAACATCTCAATAATAAATTCCAAGAGCAATGCCTCAAAAACGGGCGGAAATGGCACGTTTGCCCTTGATTGACCTAATGAGACAAGCAATGGTGATGGAATAACTTCATAATGGTAAGTTAGGACTGACACATATGCGGGAGTCAAAAGCACAGACAAAAAAATAGCCGATAATCGCAACATTCGTAAGAAAAAGGCCATATTCCAGCGCATGTAAATATCTTCTGTTGATTCAAAAAACGTAAAAAAAGGAGATGGACCATATAAGGCGGCAGGACTGCGATCCATTAAGACGGCTACCTTGCCACTTAATAGACCAACTGAAATTCGGTCAGGCAGTTCTGTAGTCATTAACTGCGGAAAAACAGTCCAGCTATTGTTTTCAATCAATTGGCCTAGAACTGTAGTATCAGGAATATAGTCAACCTTAATAGTAGAAATTCTCTGCCTGAAGGTCTCCACATTGGCTGGATCAGCAATATCCTTTATATAGACAATCTTGATTCTTGCTTTAACCCTCGTTCCCACTTCAACATCTTCAAAGCACAAATTCACATCCTTCACATTGCTTCGTAAAATATTGATATTAATTGGCAAGGATTCCGTGAAGGATATTTTTGGTCCGTAAACCAGAGCTTCAGTCTCTGCTTTTTCCAAGGACCTTTCGGCAGTTTTACTTACATTTGCCAGCAGCCCGCAAGGTTCACCATCCACATAGATGTAAACACTTCCCTCGAGAATGGACTCAACAATTTCTTGTAGTTGATTGGATGCAGATAATTGAGCAATTGGAAGAATTTGAGCGGTTTCTTCAACCGTCATATTTTTTTTAAAATTGGTTAGCAAAGAATTTAGGATATATTCATCAAGGCTTGATTTATCAATTAAACTACTTATAAAACTTATTAAAATCTTTTTGCCATCTATTTTTAAGGTTCGAAAACTAATATCAGAACATGATGCCAATTTTTCCTCTAATTGCTTTTTTAGTTCATCGACATTTAAACTATGTGATTTTGCCTCTTCAGACTGTTTCTTATCAAATCTCCATTTGAACATAGTCCACACCTTTAGTCCGTCTGTTTTTTTTATTTTTACCAAAAAACCAAATTTTACCCAAAAGAAAACTGGACATTGGTGTGAGTAAGCTAGAATGATTCCATAAATAAGTGGATATGGTATAATGAATGAGTATTCATTCAGGTTTTTGCAATTGATGAACTTTACATATATGAGAGGTGTTAATCATGAAGCGATTTGGTCCCCTCATCGTCTTAGAAGGTCCAAATAACAGCAAAGTCCCATATTCACGAAGTCTATTCATAAATGATTCCGAAAAGCTATTGATCGATACCGGAGCAGACCCGAATTTATTAAAAGAGATGTATGAGGATTATGGGCTGGATCTTATTATCAATACGCATTACCATCCCGACCATACCCGCTTCAACCATTTGTTTGCAGACACAACAAAATGGATAAATCCGATCGAATTTGAAACATCACGTACTGTTGAAGGTGTTGCAAAAGCAAATGGCGTCTATCAGGAATGGGGTCCTCATGGTGTAGAGAAATGGAAAAAAAGTATCCCACAAGAATGGGTTAATAGCTTTGGAGAAATAACGGGAACTTATGATTATGAGGTGGAATATTGCTTTGGTAAGGTAAAAGTACACTTTCTGCATACACCTGGTCATACTAGCGGGCTTTCATGCCCCTACTTCCCTGAGCAAGGTGTTGTATTTGCTGGAGACTATGATATGACCTCTTTTGGCCCTTGGTATAACGGAACGGATGGGGATATTGAAGATTTTATTAACTCTGGAAGACGATTGTTATCACTTGATGCCGAAACCTATATCACCGGCCACCAAAAAGGAATCTTTTCTAAGCACGATTTTCTAATCGCCATGGAGAAATTTCTTGAAATCATTGATCGGCGCGATCAAACGATTGAACGGTATGTCCGACAAGGTCTGTCATTTGAGGAACTTACAAGCATCGGCATTTTCTACCCGAAAAAAAGCTTGGAAAACACCATCCTAAAAACATGGGAACGAAGCGGCATCCGCAAGCACCTGCATAGACTGGGTTTAACCGTCCCTGAAGCAGCCAAAGAAAGCATAAAGACAAAATAAGGATGGTGCATCATGCGCCATCCCTTTTGTTTATTCACAATAATACATTAATGCAAGAGCACCTGGTCCAGTATGGGTACTAACCGTTGGACCCGTGTAATCAATTTCAATATCTTGATAACCAGTTATTTCGCTGATATTTTCTTTTAATTTCGCTGCAAGTTCGTGTGCTTCGGCATGAACGATGCCTACACCTGTAATGGTTTTCCCTTTAATATCCTCAGCGAACTGCTTGGCCAAAAATTTCACGACCTGCGAATGACTGCGAACCTTCGTTACGGGTGTATATTCAGCTCCCTCTAGTGAAGCGATTGGCTTGATGTTTAATAGTGAGCCGATAAAGGCCTTCCCTTTCCCGATCCTGCCACCTTTAACCAAGTTCTCGAGGGTGTCTACCATTATATATAATTTCGAATGGTCACGAATGGTTTCTAAACGATCAAGGATTTCCTCCATACTCTTTCCTTGTTTAGCCATTTCGGCTGCTTCCTTAACTTGAAAAGAAAGGGCTTTAGAAATAAACTTCGAATCGACCACCGTCACTTTTGTCTCCGTCATTTGGGCCGCACTTTCAGCTGAGCGCACCGTCCCGCTCATTTTTCCTGTCATATGGATGGACAGGACTTCATAGCCTTCTTCTCCTAAACGATCGAACACTTCTAAAAAGGAACCAGCTGAGGGTTGGGAGCTTTTTGGCAATTCTTTAGCACTTCTCATATTTTCAATAAATTCAGCCGCATCTAAATCTACCCGATCTAAATAGGTTTCTCCATTTATCGTTACAGATAACGGCACAACGATAATACCTAATTCTTCTGCCCAATCTTTAGCCATGTCAAGCGTTGAATCGGTAACAATTTTAATCTTGCTCATTCTTTCACTTCCCTAATATTACTGCCTTGTATTATACAGGTTCCGGGTATTGAATGAAATAAAATCCCGTTTATTTTTTGGAAAAACAAAAAGAACACCGATCTCTCGGTGCTCCCCTTACATTAAGCATTATTCTTTAATTCTGCCACTTTAAATAATTGTTCATAATCAGGCCATTTCATAACCTTTTTCAAATAGTCTTTAAAGGAGTAGCATTTTTTCGGGCTTCGCTCCTTGTAGATTGACGTTATAAACGTCTGTAAACGGACTTGGATCATAAATTTAAAAGTGCTATCTTCCTCCAATACAGGAATATCCATGACTTTAACCTTCTGTCCAACAACATTTTTGAACTCTAGGCTTTTGAATAACAAAATATCAATCCTCTTTTTCACCCGTTTGAATATATTATACATCTTTTATTTCTCGAAATCTGTCTAAATATGCTTGGATGAAAAAAATATTTGTGAAATTTAATGGCAGTGGGTTTTAATTAAGTATAAGGGAGAAAGGTTTTTTCGGTGCTTTTCAGCATCTAGGAGTTTAGCCTGGGTGAGGTCATGATGGCAATTCGGACAGATCCACTTTCCGGTATCACAACTGCTGAAGGATGACTTACGGCATTTCCGGCAGTTTTTTTTATACATTTTTGGCCGCTCCTTTTCATTTAATAGAGTGTTTTAATGCCCTTTTAAGAACTTTTCCAAGATATTAGTGATAGGATTAACAGGCTGTTCGTTTGATTCTACTGAATTGGTAGAATTATCAGGTGGTTCCTCTTGTGGTGTTTCTTTATTATCATCTGTGATTTTGGCAGGTTCTTCTTCGGCTTTTGGTTTAAATTTAGTAATCGTTCGTTTTAGGGGATTTTCCACTTCTTTCGAAGCATTTACTTTACCCTGATCGATCGGAACCGAAACCATCTCATCAATATACTGATTAAATCCGATAATCCTATATTGAAGTTCTTTATTGGTGACGGCATCGATTTGTTCCTGATTGGTTGAAAAAGTAGTGTTAGGTTTTAAAGTTGTTGAGGTTGAAGTTAGAATCTTGTTGTTCCAAAGTAATTCCACCCTCAATGGAATAGCTACATCTGAGATATTTTTGATTGAAATACTGGTTCTTACTTTTCCATTTTTCCCGTATTCAATTTCACGAGGTACTATTTCAATTAAATCAGCGGTTGTTGCATTTACAATTTGACCAGTTGAACTAGCGCTGGCATTGAACCATGCATAAGAAACGGGGAGTGATTGCAGAAAGAAGGCAATGAAAATATATGCCCCGCCAAGACTCAACATTCCTATTAATCTACGATATCGTTTTTGACGAATATGTTTATATTTCTTCATCCTTGATTCCATTTTCTCCACCATGAAGGATAAAGACAGCAGCAGCAAATTAACAACTGCCTTTATAATCCTTTCCTCTGCTTATTTCGGCACATTCATATCAGATTGATACATGGCCCCGGCATCTGTTTGTTTGGCTTCTACTTTAAATGAGGCATCATATTTTACACCTTGATATTGATTTCCAGCATTTTCACTAAGCTTGACTGCAAACATGATTAAGATATGTTCATCCTCTTTTAATCTCCAAAACTTAGTTCCATCACCTAGTGTCAAGGTTTTACTTGTTACTTTTCCTTGCTTTGCTAATGTTTGAGCTTCGTTTTCAGTGTACACACCTTGATCCACTTCATAGGTTGCTTTTCCTATTTTTGCACTATTAGTCGCCACTGCATTTCCGTTCACGATGGCCCCTAATCTTTCTTGAATGGCTTTCACTTCATCACCGCTAGGCTTTTCTTTCATTTTCATGGCAAACCAGCCAACCTTATACTTATTCACGCTGACGTTTTCGCTATTAACCTTGTGAGTGTATGTAGCTCTTAAAAGCTGATTCATATTACCGGTGTTTTCAACGGTATTGAAATCACTAAATAGGATTTGCGATGGAGCAAATTTTTCATGCTGGAATAGCTGCCCCATTTCACCTAAAAAAAAAGTTCCATTATCAATGGCTCCAACTGCCTCTTTTTCTGCGTTAAACCATGAATACGTTCCGATTCCCGCTCCTGCGACTAAAGTTCCGGCAATGGCTGTTCCTAGTAAAACCTTTTGCAATTTTTTCATTTGTTTTCCTCTCCCTTTATTTTTTTAAAGTCCGAGCAAATTAAGAAATTACTAGATTAACCTCCGTTCCACTCTTCACTCCTCTCTTTTTCAGAACAAATTTATATGTTTTGTTCCTTACTACCGATTAAGCCGAGCCATTTGAATATTTGGATAATCACTAAAAGTAATATGGGTAGGACTATAAAAAGGAAAAAACCGATTGGTCCTGACACAAATTGTGCAATATAGCCAACTTTCGGAATAACGAACTTTTCGACTCCGATGATCCTTGAGGTTGGGATTAATTCGTCATCGGGTGTATTGTTGTTATCGCCTTTTGTTTGGAAGTAGGTTTTGCCATTCTTATTTAAGTTCTTTATTATTCTGTGCGTTATTAACCTGCCGTCTGGTTGTTTATATGTAACAACTTCATTTATCTGTGGAACATTATTTACATTAATTAATACCACGTCGCCCGCATTAAAAGTTGGCTGCATGGAGTTTGATAGAATCGTGAGGGGCTTATATCCAAAAATGCTTGGGGTTTTATCGATGTTGCCTTTTGATTGGAAAAAGAAATATCCAAATAGAATTGCAAATAATAATATTAAAAGAATAATTGTGAACGATAATGTTTTTGTTACCTTCTTCACATAATCACGACCTTATTTTGGTGTTTCTATCATTTACCACTATAATTAACATTATTACCTAATTAAGTTCTATATAACGAACGTTACAAATAAATTATAGAGTAAAATAGTGAATAATTAAAATATCAAAAATACGCAAAAAAGCGAGATAAAGAACAATTTTTGTTCTTTATCTCGCTTTTCCTCGATTTTTCAAAGCTTTGTGTTTCTAATTGGATATAAATTTAGATTCTATTTTCACAATATTTAGGAAGAGTTTATTAAGTTTAATTTAAATAGAGGATTATATGGTGATATTAGTTGAAATTTTAATACATTTAAAAATAGACCATGTTTATTGTATTTAAGTAAGCGTCACATAGTTTCCAACTATTAAACGAAATCCTTCCATCAGATAATCTCCTCAAATAAAAAGTTTAATGGAATAAAGTTGCGTAATTAATGGGAAAATCGAATTACCGAAGTTAAACTAGTGGCCAAAACACAAACAAAATGGTGTGCAACTCACGATCTTAATATTCATCAATTTATGTATTGGTTAAGAAAATTTAACTTCAGTGATACGAACAGCTCCAAAAATTCATTGAAATCAAACTGGCTGTCAATTGAAATCGATGAACAGACAGGGACGAGAACCGGTTTTATTGGTAAAAGTAGGAGAAGGCACAATTAAAGTAAAGCTAGATTATGACCCTGTTCTATTTTTTTGATGCAGTAAAGAAGCTGAAATCTATAGGTTAAGTGAAGCAGTGTAGATCATGTCTACCTCGCAAGAGGTTGCACAGATTTATTGAATTATAGGAATAACAACATACATTATGGGAGGGAAAGAGTCAAGTACCCATTTTTGCATAGCTAAAGTTCTGAAACTGCTTCCCATAATTATTATTATTGGATTACTTACAATCATCACATAATCAAACCTTACGTGATTGAAAGGGAAAACGGCTTTTTTCAAAATACACCGAAAGGTACATGGACAACAGTGCAATTATTTATGGTATTTTGGATGCAGCTAAGGGAAATGGTATAAATCCATATTATTATCTTCGCTATCTATTTGAGATGATACCCAAGATTGATCCGACAGATGAAAGTGCCTTGGATAAACTTTTACACTGGTCACAATCTCTTCTAATCTGTTGTATAGATTTAAAAACTTAACTAAAAAATATCGCGATTCCCATCTGTTTGCAAGGTGTTGGGTATTATTTTACCGTTACCTAATAACTAATAGATTTCCGACAAAGTTCGGAGCGTGGCACCAATACTGATATTCAAATATTCAAGTGAAATTAAAAAGATTGTATAAAATGGATGATTATATGCAAAAGCAAGATAATTACTTATGAGGCTAGTGAAAATACTGAGTTGCCTGAAAAAAAGTCAACTATATATAAAAGATTTCAACCATATTTCGTATATGTTTTTTCACACTGAGATTCTTTGGAAGGTTTAGTGGGTAAGCAAGTCGTGGATTTGATGAGTCGAGGTGATACAGTCATAACTTTGAATACAAGGTGTTAAATCTTAAGCATTAAGTGGGTCTGATGAATATCATTTTGAATTTACTTAAAAATCCATAAGGGGGAAGCGAAGACTTCCCCCTTTAGCTTTTCAACTTATTTTAATCCTTATTTCTTATTTTGGTTCGTGAATACTAGCAAGTCCATCTGTTGGTGAATTTTGCGTTGCATTTGCCATTATAGTAAATCCTGCTGTCGTTCCTTGATAATTGTTATCTGCATCCTCAGCAAAATGGAAAGTCAATGATAAAGAATAATCTTTTTTATCACCACCTGCTAAAACCACCCCATCAGAGCCAGTATCATTTGTGTAATATCCATAACTACCTGGCATAAAATTAACAAGCTCATCTAGTGTTAGTACATTATTATGATCACCTACTTGAGGAGCAAGATTTGCAACTTCATTACCAGTATCTACACCATTAAACTTTTCACTAAGATTTGTTACAATTACTTTTTTAAGAAGGTTTGCACCATTTGTTCCGCCGCCAGTAGTAATATTTTTAAATCCTAAATAAATATGATGTGCATCAACGGAACCTGTATTTGTGAAATTAATTGTAGAACTGAATTCTTGACCTGGAGCCCAGTTTGTAGGACTTACCCAATTCAATGTTTTATTAGCATCAGGTGATAAATCCATTTGCAAAGTACCAGCAGTAAAGGTGTTATTTGCAACTTCTTTGCTACTTGAGAAATCCGAGAATGTCGCTCCACCCACAATCGCTGCACCTAAAGCTAATGATCCTACACTTAATAATAAATTCTTTTTCAATTTCATTTAAAATCTCTCCCTTTTATAAATATTAATTTAATTTAATAGAAACCCATAATCACAAAGACAATTGCAATTTGATTATGTAAACTTTCATTCACTAGATCCTTTGAAAAACCACCCCCTTAACTAGATTTATTTTAAAACAAACTGTACAAACGCATTTTTTTTGAAAGATAAGATAGAAGGTATTTTTTGTACAGCATGTAATAAATTAACAAAGATCTAATTCTAGAAAGTTATGATTGAATTTCTTTGTTGTTTATTTCATACTTTCTCCTTTTTTCTTCCTTAATCAGCCTTATTACTTTCATTAGTTGTGCTATCAGAAACCAACTTCCTGGTATTATTATCAGAGGAAGTTTCATTCCCATGGAGCTCTTCGAAAATTCTAAAATATACCCTAAGTAAGGGACCCAATAATTTACTTTACCGATAACATTACCCGCTGGAACAACGAAAGGGTCATTAGAATCGTTTGCATCACCCTTTGTTATAAAACTTAATGATCCATTTTTATTAGTAATTTGAACAACTCTATGTGTAATTAACTTGTTTGAATCCCTAGGGTCAATAAAGGTGACTATATCTTTCGGGACAATTTGTTCTGGTTTAATCTTTTTATCTATAACAATACTTCCAGGATCAAATACAGGTACCATACTTCCAGTCAATACAACATAAATTTTGTTACCAGCAATGTTCGGGACTTCGCCATTAATCTTACTTTTAATAACAAAGAACCCAATCGTTAGAGTAAATATTAGAATTACAATAAAGAGAACATTTCCTAAAACCTTAAACGTTTTTTTTAGCTTACCCACAATATTCTCCTTTCCTAGAAATCCAATGGGTATTGCATTTACAATTGGATTTGCACTAAATATTTCTGTCTTTGTAGATCATTTTAAAATTATTTTGTTCTTATTAACGAACTATTTGATTTAATAATATCCTCATTATTTGATGAAGTGTGATTTTCTGTTTGATCAGCAGGTTGAGATGAATTATTGTTTTGGTCTGTAGATTGATCACTAGTTATTGCATTTTGTTGAATATTAGATTCTTTTTCCTTTGTTTCTTTTTCTTCAGCCTTATTTTTCTCTTTTTCCTTTTTTTCTGATTCTTTTCTTGCTATTTCATCTCTAATTGTTGCAATTTGCTCAAATAGCTGCTGTTTTTTTATTTCAAACTCTTGATAAGCTTTTGATACATAGTCATATACTTTTTTTGATTCATCTGTATTAGTTGATTCATATTCCCTAAAGGCCCGGTTATAATAGGAAGTTATTTCGTAATCCAGTTTATTAGCTGTTTCCTCATAAACTTGTAATTGATTTTCATCGCATTCCTTACATTTTATTGTAGGTAAGCTTCTAATAATTTGTTGTAAAGTATTGGGAAACACAAATGCTGCATTCATTGAAGCATTAATAGTTTTTGAAGCAGTAAATAATGCATATGTCTTATCTGTAACCTGCGATATTCCTATAAGTGATAATGTCACTGCAGTACTCGCCATTATTACGTTAATTTTTTTCCCTTTATTTTTGCGATATTTTCTTTTTCTAGTTGATCTCATGAGGTTATTCCTCACATCCGTTCTTTAAACTCCTTGAATTTCGTTCTCTTTAAAGAACTTATGAGATGAGTATAAAACAAAATAAATAACAAGAAAAACCTCAAATTTCTCTAAATTCCCTTAATAACGAACGTTTTTTAATCATTTTCTCGTGATATCTTACATTTTCTTAATATTTTGTATTTTATAACGAAAACCCTGTTCTTTATAATGATTAAAGCTGCGATTTTAATAGGGCTTATATTAGAAAAGATAATCTTATTCTTAAAAGTGATTTAAATTCTGATAAAGTTTATATGGCAAACTACATAAAGAAAAGACCTTTGAGATTTTTCAAGGTCTTTTCTTTTAATTATTAAATTACGGTGCATTTGATCGGTTACCTTGCTTTAAAACTTGAAATGTCTTATTACAGTATTCTTTGTTATCAACATATACTGTTGCCTTATACCATTGATCTGTCACTAATGGGTAATCAAAAGGGGAGAGCTGTGCATGATAATGTGGTGGGCTTACTTTTTGAAAATCTAAATTTCCATTTTTGGGAGTAAATATATATTTAACATTACCACCACTATCTTTGGGTCCAGTTACTTCTAAACGAACATTTTGTAAAATTTCATCTTCCAGATTCCCATGAGAATCTCTCAAATGAAACTTAATGGGTACAGTTGATTTTTGCTGCAAAGTAAAATTACGATTACCAAATGGCGGTTCAAAGCATTGCCCATCAATTGGTATCTGTTCCTCATGGCCAATCGCAATAAAATCAAATGCAACTTTAGTTGACTTTCCTTGTGCCTCATTTCCAGTTTCAAATGGGAGTTCTACAGTAAAGACTAATGAATTACTTCCGAAAGCGGCAATCGTACCTAGTGGGAAATTAAAAAAATCTTTAAAGCTCCCCTCGTACAGAAGACCTTCACTATTTGAAACCTTTAGTAATAACTGATTATATAAATAATCATCACCAAATTCTTTACGTGAACTTACTGTGTAGTTAAAATCAAGGTTACCATCATTGTTTACCTTTAAAATGGAGGTTTCCTTATCTCCAGGTTTCATATTTCCAACATTAAATAATACCTCTGTAGGAGATGTATTAATCTCAACCCTATAATCTTCATCAGCTTTAATATTTTTTACCATAAATAAAGAGATAAAGAGAATTATTGATAAGATTACAATTGCCCCAGTAAAAATGAGTTTGTAGCTTTTCACTATAATCCCTCTCAGTACCTAAATAAATTTTTAAAAAAACAACTCAACAATTTAACTGAAATTATTTAGGTTTTTAATATTAAATTGTTATATGTTAATTGTAATAATCAACTCCCCTGATTCGAAATTTAGTCTCATTTGATTTTATTCTTTATCTTATCGTTCTTTTTAAAGAACATTCAATTTGAGTATAAAATAAAAAGATTTATCTTGAAAAACTTTAAAAATTGGCAAAAATCCCTATTTTTATAGGCTTTCCACCCATTTTCTTTGTTTATCTCACGATTTCTTACCCTTATAGTATTTTATAAGGAACATTTTGTTCTTTATAATGTAATTAACATGAAAGATTAAAATTAGATTAAAAAAAGGAGTCTGGGGTCTATGATCGGGAATAAGATTAAGGAGATGAGGCAGGCAAAAGGGTATTCTATTAGTGAGCTAGCGAAGTTGGCAGATGTTTCGAAATCGTATTTGAGTCACATTGAAAGGGGCTTGCAGTCCAATCCTTCCCTCCAATTTTTACATAAGATCGCTAAACCACTGGGAACCAGTCTTGATTATTTATTACAGGAAGTAAATACAGATAAAGATAGGCCGGTGGAATTGGATGATGAGTGGATCGTGTTGATTAGAGGGGCGGTTGAGGATGGTTTAAAGAAAGAAGACTTCCGAGAATATCTTAATTATATAAAATTTCAAGCCTGGATGAAGGAAAAACAAAGTAAGTAATTAGACAGCCCACATTCCAATCAATAGAATGTGGGCTGCTTTTTTAACATATCCTAGGAAACATTGTTCCTGATAGTCTATTTAATAAACGTTTCGATCCAAGAGGCGTTTCTAATAATAATTGGCCTTTATCTTTCCCAATGATAGAACCAATTACAATGGCATCTTTTCCTTCTGGGAATTCTCGTAATATCTCGATTACTTTATCTGTTTCACTTGCAGAAACAATAATAATCGATTTTCCTTCATTGGCAAGATAAAGCGGATCAAAGCCTAATAGATCACAGACACCATGAACCTCTTCTTTTACGGGTAAATCTAGTTCATTGATTTTCATTGTTAAGTGAAAATCTTCGGCAATTTCAACAAGGGTTGTCGCTAGGCCGCCCCGAGTCGGGTCGCGCATGATCCGCACCCCGTTAGTATGCTGTAACACTTCAGCTAACATTCTATTTAAAGAAGCACAGTCACTATCAATTGGAACCGTTATGCCTAGATCACCTCTCGAAGCGAGAACAGCGATACCATGGTCACCAATGGTGCCTGTGACGATGATACTATCCCCTTCTTCAAACTCGAGACTGCAGCCAATCCCAGATTCATAGACCCCAATTCCCGTGGTGTTAATATACACTCCATCTGCACTGCCACGTTCGACTACCTTTGTATCCCCAGCAACAATCGTAACTCCAGTTTTTCTTGCTTCCATTGCCATATCCGTAACGATTTTCTTTAAATCGCTGATAGGGAAACCTTCCTCGATAACAAACCCACAAGTTAAATAGACGGGTTTTGCACCGCTTACAGCTAGATCATTAACCGTTCCGGCAACCGCTAGTTTTCCAATCGACCCGCCTGGAAAAAATATCGGCTTAATGACAAACGAGTCGGTCGTGACGGCGATTTTTCCGCCAGAAATGTTAACGGAAGCCGCATCAAACAAGGCTGAATTTCCGTCACCAAAAGCTTCAACGAAAACATCTCGGATTAGACGATGGCTCAATTCTCCTCCATCACCATGAGCTAAGCTGATATATTTCTCCATTTAAAAACTCACCCTCATGTATTGATAATAAGCGGCGCAGCTGCCTTCTGCCGATACCATACATGGTCCAATCGGGTTCATTGGGTGGCAGGCTTTCCCGAATAACGAACATTCATTTGGAGAGATTAACCCTCTTATAACTTCACCACAGCGGCACTTCGTTTTCCTTGGCTCCCCAACCTCGACAGTAAAACGCTTCTTTGCATTATATCGGTCGAATTCTGGTTTTAAATCCAATCCGCTCTTCGCAATGATTCCGATGCCGCGCCAGGCTTCATCACATTCCGTTAAGTATTTATCCATCCACTGATGAATAACTTGGTTTCCCATTTTACTAACAATGGAAGGATGGTTATTGACGATTGCCACCTTACCCTTTAATGCTAGTTCAATTGATTTATAAATTCCGGCCAATAATTCAGCTGTTTCAAAACCGGTAATCACACCTGAAATGCGATATTCCTTGACTAAATATTGATAGGACTCCTCTCCTAAGACAATGGAGACATGGCCTGGGAGTAAAAAACCATCTAAATTGACTTCGCCTGCATCTAACAGATAACGGAGAACCGGTTCAACCAGCTTCGTTGTCATCCAAATGGAGAAATTATGGATACCGCGCTTTTCGGCTTCCCCGACCATCAGCGTAAGAATGGGAATGGTCGTTTCAAAGCCGACACCAAGAAAAATCACTTCTTTGTCAGGGTTTTCTTCTGCAATTTTAACAGCATCTACGGGCGAGTATAAAACCCGGATATCCTTTCCGGCAATTTTTGAATCCAGCAGTGTTTTGGTCGAGCCCGGAACCCGCATCATATCGCCAAACGTACAGATGATCCGATCTTCACCTTCAGCTAATGCGATCATCGCATCGATTGACCTTTGGTCCGTCACACAAACTGGACACCCTGGTCCTGATATCAGATTCACATGGTCCTTTAAACATTGCTTCACACCGGTTCTAGCGAGGGACATCGTATGAGAACCGCAAACCTCCATCAAGGCGGGTTTTCGTCCGAATTTCAGGTGGAATTCCTTTGCTAGTTCAATTACTGCTTCGACAAGCGGCCTACAAATTTCGGGATTATTTGACTGTTTCAGAATGTCGAGCATCGATGAGCTTCCTCCATTCTTCGACACTTTGTCGTGCATACTCTTCATCTACAATACTCATCGCCTGACCGGCATGAACGATGACAAAATCCCCGAGTTCGATTTCTGGAACAAAAATGGTTCCCACAGTGGTTTGTGAGCCCATTACATCGACAACGGCACTGTATTCCATCTTTTTGACTACTTTAGCTGGTACTCCAACGCACATTGGTTAACACTCCTTTTCGCTGAGGCAACTACCAATTGCCCGTATGATAAGCCTCCGTCATTACAAGGAACTGCCTCTGGAACAAAGATCTGAAAGCCTTTTTTCGTTAATTCCGCTGTAATCCTTTTTCGTAAATAACGGTTATGAAAACTGCCTCCTGATAACACAACCTTTTTATCATCATAAATGCACTGCAATATATCCATTGCCGCGACAATCGCTTGGACAACCGTTTCGTGGAATCGCCCGCTGATTATTGATACATTCTCACCTGCTATTACATCCAGGGCGATTCTTTTAATCATGTCAGAAAAATTAATCGTTACTAATTCATCATTTATTAATGCATAAGGATATGCGGGATAGATCATCGTCTCATCAACCAGTTCGGCTAACTGAATAGCAGCTTCCCCGTCATAGGTTGAAATTTTCGTCACTCCGCACAATGCACTGACAGCATCAAATAATCTCCCACATGTGCCGGCATAAACGGTGTTTAGATGGTTTCCAATCATGTTACTTAGAATCGTAATTTCTGATACTTTGTCGGGAAAAATTGCCCTGGCCCATTCTTCCCCCTGTTCTCTATGCAGATAAATAAGCATCGCGGCCGCATTTCGCCATGGCTCCCGAATACATTTTTCATTTCCTGGAAGAGGAGTATTCTGGAGATAAGCCATCCGTTGAAAGTTTGAGGTATCCCCATGGAGAATTTCAAATCCCCAAATGGTTCCATCAGAACCGTAACCAGTTCCATCTAAAATAATTCCATAAGCTTTACCTGAAATTTGATGTTCATCCATACAAGCGGCCATATGGGCATGATGATGCTGGATTTCTATCGTTTCAGCAAATCGGTATTCTTTTACTAGATTCTTAACATTATAGTCTGGGTGCGCATCGACGACGGCAATCGACTTTGGTGTTTCAATCCACTTTAACAGGTGCTCAAGCTCCTGTTGATAGTGTTGGATGGTTTCAATATTATCCAAATCACCAATATGAGGACCGACAAATATTTGCTCGTTTCGACCAATTGTAAAAGTCGTTTTTTGTTGCCCGCCAAAAGCGACAATGCCTGTTACGTCCTTTTCTGATGTAAAGGGATCAGGCACATACCCCCGTGATCTGCGAAAGAAGTCTAGCTTGCCGTCATTGATTTGCACGACCGAATCATCCACAGGGTGAAAAATCTCACGATTATGAACGAGGTAATAATCGGCAATACCGTTTAGATATTGAAAGGCTTCTTCATCTTTAAATAAAATCGGCATCCCGGAAGGATTAGCACTCGTCATCACTATGCAATCTAATTCCGGATCCGTAAAAAGTAAGTGATGCAGTGGTGTATAGGGAAGCATTACCCCAATCGTGCTCATTTTTGGTGCCACACCTTCGGCTAATGGGAACAGCTGATTCTTTTTCAGCACCACAATTGGAGATTCAGGACTCTTTAGGAGGCTTTTCTCCTCGTCTTGAATCACGCCAAACTTTTCAACAGCCGAAATCGATGCGGCCATCACAGCAAGCGGACGATTCGGACGTTTTTTCCTATTTCGTAGCATTAAGACTGCCTCTTCATTACGGGCATCGCAGCAAAGATGATAGCCGCCAAGCCCCTTAATGGCGACAATTTTTCCTTCTTTTAACAGATTAATTGTATCCATTATTGGATTCTCTGAATCTATTTCTTGACCTTGATAATCATGCAGACTCACTTTGGGACCGCATTTCGGGCTAGCAATTGGCTGAGCATGATGTCTGCGATTAGTTGGGTCCTCATATTCGTTTCGGCAATCCTCGCACATCGGGAAATGCTTCATTGATGTATAGGGGCGGTCATATGGTAATTCTTCTATGATCGTGTAGCGCGGACCGCATTGGGTACAATTGATAAACGGGTATTGATAGCGAAAATCATTTGGATCATTCATTTCGTTTAGGCAATCCTCGCAAACGGCTGAATCGATAGGGATTACAAGGTGCGATGTTCCGCTCCGCTCGCTTTCAATAATGGAAAAATCAGTTGCGTAAATGGGATCTGCATCTTCTACTAAAATCTCATTAATTTTTGCAAGACGGGGCGTCTTATCCATCAGGTCTGAAAGAAAGGCTAGAATCGCCAAATGCGTCCCTTCAAGGAAAATCTTTACTCCATCCATATTATTTTGGACCGTACCGTTCAGCTTATATTTGTCCGCAATCATAAACACAAACGGACGGAAACCGACCCCTTGGACCCTGCCTTTGACGGCTACTTTTACTGCTCTATGCATCGTTTGTATGCACCTTCTATCCATGAAAACCATTCATGCAGTCCTTCTTTAGTTCGAGCAGATAATGGAATCAAGAAGGACTCCGGATTAATTTCAGATAGGTCTTTTTTTGCCCCTTCTACACTAAAATCCAGATACGGAAGAAGATCAATTTTATTAAGCAATACCAGTTCTGTGCGCATAAACATTTGCGGGTATTTTGGGATTTTATCATTTCCTTCAGGAACACTTAACACGGCTACCTTATGATGCTGGCCTAGGTCGTAGCCAGAGGGACAAACGAGATTCCCGACATTTTCGATGAAAAGGATATCGATTTCATCCAGATCGAATTCACCTAAAGCAGCGGCAATCATCCGAGCATCCAGATGGCAGCCGCCATGAGTATTGATTTGAACCGCTTTTGCGCCCATTGACCTTATTCGGTCGGCATCCCTTTCTGTCGCTAAATCTCCTTCAATAACGGCGATGCGATATTTACCTGATAGCTCACGTACCGTTTCTTCCAACAGAGTGGTTTTTCCAGCACCTGGTGAACTCATTAAATTAATCACCAAGGTTTTTGTGCCTTGAAAAAGCTCGCGATTGAATTCGGCAGCCTTATTGTTATTAGTTAACACATCGGTCCTTAATGTTACTTTCATGGTTGATTGCTCCCCTCGTATGATAGGATTTGAAAGGTTTCCCCTGCAAGGACTTTTCCTGACGGAATCTGGCAGGTTGGACAAAGGGCGATTTTCTGAGCAGGTCGATACTGTTCTCCGCAGATTACACACTCTGCGGATGCCTCTTCAATTTTAATGACCAACTCTGCCGTTCCTGAAAAAAGATGCTGGTTTTGATCCCGAAAAATATCAAAAGCCATCCTTAATGCGTCTGGCATGGCATTTGATATTTCGCCCACGATTAATTCAACCTTTTCAATTTTTTGAATCCCTTTCTCGAAGGCATCCTCTTGGACCAGCTGAAGAATATCGCCCATCAATGCCATTTCATGCATGCAGACCACCTAGTTTCATATGCTTTTCAAATCCGATATAATATGCATTTTCCTTCTGTTTGATTGGAATGGAATTAAGTAGTAAATCTCCTGATTTTGTCTTAAAATTGAATTCTTTTTGACAATTCAAACATTTCCCACTTGAATATAGTGTTGTGAGAATAATAATATGCGAACATTCAGGACATACACCATTCCACGCCTGCATGTTCGTTCCATTTCTACTTACTATAATGGGAGTGCCACCAATAAATTTTAGTTCAAGGTCGGTGTGAACCTCTGTTAACGGCAGCCAAGCTATTCCTAAAGCGCGGTCCGCAGCTGCCTCCACTTTTTCTAAATCTTCATTCAAGAAAGGTTCATATACCGATTTCACAGTTTGAAATAAACTGGAGCGCATTTCTTTTAAGAATTCGCCCCGCCTCATGATACTTCTCTCCAGCAATTCACTTGATCCACCACTACTTTTGCTAGTTCCCCCAGTTTGCTTTGATTGGTCTCCGTTAATTCAACCCCTAGTTCAAGTGAGGTTGGCTGCATGCCAAACATGACAATTTGCTTTGGATAACGTTCTCTCATTTTTGCTGCAAAGAGAACCTCCTGGAATCCTAATTGATGAATTGACATTTTGACGCCAAAATAAGCAGGAATTTCGTCTCCCACTAACGATATAATTGTGCCGCCCTCTTTACCGGCATTGATGGCATCAATGATGATCAGATTTTCAGCCTCTTCGACTGGACCTAGCAATCTCATTCCGTCCGTTAAGCCCTCAATAATTTCAACATTTTCATAGGATTTTAGTTCTACTTCAAGCAATGGCAAAAGGTGGATGCCAACACCCTCATCAGAGAAAAGGGTGTTGCCAATGCCTAAAATCGTAATTTTGCAGTTTTTATTTGTCATTTTTCTCACCAACAGATTTTTTAGTTGTTGTTTTATAGCCTGTAATCATCGAAGAGATGGAGCCGTTCCGTTCCAGATAGTCATCACGGAATGCCATGTAAACGTGAATAACCGTGAACAACATAAAGCCCCAAGCTGTTAGGTGATGCCAAGATCTGACCGTATAGCTGTCACCGCCAAAAAGATACGGTACCCAGAAAAACAGCTTTGACCAGTAGGATTCTAATTGCGGTTCAAAATACATGTAGAATCCAGTGAGCACGACAATCCAAGAGCCAAGACCGATAAAGATCCAATAGCTTAATTGGGCTAACGGATTATGGCCGACATAATGCGGTTTTTTATTTTTCAAAAATAAATAGAACTTAACGGTTTCGAACACTTCTTTCCAGAAAATCCATCTCAGCGGGTTGGAGGTGGCAAACTTATTGCCCCTTGCTACCCAATACAAACGGAAAAGAAGATTTAGTGTAAAAATAAATGCAGCAAAAAAGTGAATATATCTCATCCAGCCCATCAAATTGGAATAATACGCTTCCTCAGGAATACCAGCCGCCGCAAACGGCTTGCCGATATAAATTCCTGTTCCCATTAACACGAAAATGGCCAGCATATTTAACCAGTGGAATATCCTTACAGGCAACTCCCAAACGTAGGCCCGTACTTCATTTTTTACTTGTTTAAAGACGATTGGCTTTTCTGGGTGAAACGAATTCTCGCTGTTCATCACCGGATTTTCAGGGAACGGTCCCGGCGTTTGCGTCGGTAATTTTGGCGCAGCCATATGTCTCACTCCTAACCTAAACGTATTTCAGTCGTATTATTGGTTTCCAAATCGGTTAAGTGAACGGCACAGGCAAGACATGGGTCAAAGGAATGGATAATCCGCATGATTTCAAGCGGCTGCTCCTTATTTAACATTGGTGTCCCCTTAAGGGCTGCTTCATAGGCACCGATTTTATTTTTGTGATCACGTGGTGAAGCATTCCATGTAGATGGGACAACAGCCTGATAGTTTTTCGTTTTACCATTTTCAATATCAATCCAATGACCAAGGGCGCCGCGTGGTGCTTCCATCCAACCAACACCTTTAGCACGTTCTGGCCAGGTGCTTGGTTCCCATTTCGAACGATCAAAGGTGACCTGATTGCCACTCTTCACATTTTTCAATAAGGCATCCATATCATTGCGTAACCAGTCGGCGATGAGCACAGTCTCAAGACCACGCGCTACGGTGCGTCCAAGAGCAGATTGCAACGCAGCAATTGGTAAATCCAGCTTTTTCAAGGTTTCGTCAACGATATTCACAATTTCTTCCTTACCTGCTGCATAACCAACAATCATCCTTGCGAGCGGGCCGGTTTCCATTGGATGTTCTTTCCACCTTGGGGCTTTTAGCCAGCTATACTGTTTGTCAGCATCCAGCATCTTAAACGGCGCTTTCGGTCCGGTGTAGTTGAAGGTGGTTTCACCGTCAAATGGATGCTTCCCTTTACCGCCTTCTTCCCCGTCATACGTATACCAAGAGTGATCAATAAACTCCTGTACATGTTTAGGGTCTTTCAAGTCAACGTCTAAGACCTCTTTAAGATTTCCGTTCAAGACGATTCCTCTAGGCATACGGTAGAGCTTTGTATCATAAATATCGCCAGTTGAGAAATCACCATAGCAGAGATAATTATTTAAACCACCGCCGTATGTCCAATCTTTATAAAAGGAACCGATGGCCAGTAGATCTGGAATGTATACTTGATTAACAAATTCTCTTGCTTGGTCGATTAACTGTGATACATGCATCAATCTTTCGGCATGCACACCGTTGTCACTATCAATATCAAGCGGTGTCGCCATTCCGCCAACTACATAGTGCGGGTGCGGATTTTTCCCGCCGAAGATCGTATGGATTTTCACAATTTCTTTTTGCCAATCTAATGCTTCTAAATAGTGGGCAACAGCTAATAGGTTTACTTCAGGCGGTAATTTGTAAGCTTTATGCCCCCAATAACCATTCGCAAAAATTCCAAGCTGTCCACTTGCGATCAGTTTTTTCACTTTATTTTGCACATCGGTAAAATAGCCTGGCGATGATTTTGGCCAGCTTGAAATCGATTGGGCGATCTTCGAAGTTTCTGCTGGATTTGCTTTCGTAGCGCTTACAACATCGACCCAGTCAAGAGCATGTAGATGATAGAAATGCACGACATGGTCATGAACAAATAACGCTTCGTTCATAATGTCACGAATTAAATGAGCATTTCTCGGAATTTTTATTTTTAAAGCATCTTCAACCGATCGAATCGAGGCAAGTGCATGTACGGTTGTACAAACGCCGCAAATCCGCTGGACATAGGCCCAAACATCCCGTGGGTCTCGGTCTTTCACGATTAACTCAAGGCCACGGACTGCGGTTCCTGAGCTAAAGGCATCCTTAATGACACCTTTTTCATCCACATCCACTTCTACACGAAGGTGACCTTCTATTCTAGTAATTGGATCTACAACTATGCGTTCACTCATTCTTCCTCACCCCGTTTGTCGTCTCTCTTCTTTTTGATTACCGTTCCTGCTGCATGAACGGCAATACCAGCTGTCGTTAACCCAATGGATGCTAATCCTACTTCGTCTGGATTGATGGTTGTTTGGGTTCCTGGTATTTTGGCTCTTCTAGTATAAAACGGACCGTTATCCCAGAAGTCTTTTTCCGAACAGCCCACGCATGGATTACCAGATTGAATTGGGTAGCTGACTCCGCCATTCCAACGCATTTCCGCACAGGAGTTGTAGGTGGTTGGTCCCTTGCACCCTACTTTATATAAGCAATATCCTTGTTTAGCTCCCTCATCATCAAACGACTCTACGAATAAGCCAGCATCGAAATAAGCGCGGCGATTACATTTATCGTGAATACGATGACGATAAAACGCTTTTGGACGGCCAAAATGGTCAAGTTCTGGCAATTTTCCAAAGGTAATGATATGGGCGATTACACCGGTCATTACTTCTGAAATCGGTGGACAGCCTGGAACAAGGATGATCGGTGTATCTTTTACAAAACTAGTAACTGGCTTCGCACCAGTTGGATTCGGATGGGCCGCAGCAATCCCGCCCCATGACGAACAAGAACCATATGCAATGATTGCTTTCGCTCCCGCCGCCATTTCTAGGAACGTTTCCTTTGCAGATTGACCTGCAACTGTTAAAAAGGCATCATCATCCGGAATACTTCCTTCCACCGCCAAAACATATTCTCCCTTATAATCCTTTAGTACTTGTTTCATGGAAGCTTCTGCCTGGTGTCCTGATGGAGCGGAAAGTACTTCAGAATACTCAAGTGAAATCATATCCAGTAAAACGCTTTCAGTTTTTGGTTGTGATGAACGAATAAATGACTCTGAACATCCGGTACAATCCTGGAATTGCATCCAAACAACCGGTACTCTTGTTTTTGTTTCCATGGCTTTGACCACTTGGTCAGATTGTGTGAATTCCAGCCCTAATGTGGCAGCTAATGCTGTACACATTTTCAGGAAGTCACGCCGGCTAAATCCATGGTCGATCGCGGCTTCATATACTGTTTTCTGTCTCTTCATCCGCAAACCCCTCCACTTTTCATTAAAAACTTGAATTCAAGGAAATTGTAGTACACAAATAGGCAATACGTCCTGATTTATCCAAAAAATACACAAAGTATCCTTAACTCTATTTCAACGGTTTTTTTATTAATTAGGTTAGTAATTCATTTTTTTCCATACAAAAAAGACCTTAAAGGAGGCAAGTCCCTTAAGGTCTTTTCTTTATCTATTATGCTTCTACTAATTCTTCTTCCTGTTCCTTTTTCAAGCGTTTCCGGTATACAAACTTTGATAAATTGATACTAACTTCATAAAGCAGCAGGAGCGGCAATGTTACCACAAAGTCAGACATAAAGTCAGGCGGTGTGATAACAATCGCAATTATGATTAAAACGAAATACGCATATTTTCGGATTTTGGATAATACAAACGGATTAATAATCCCTAGTGATGTTAAAAACATGACCACCACTGGGAGTTCAAACAATACACCAAATGGGAGGGACATATTTAGGATAAATCTAAAATACCGTTCCGCAGTAAAGTTGGTAACAAACATTCCTTGTCCCATATTGACTAAGAAATCTAGAACCATAGGGTAGATAACAAAATAGCCAAAGGCAAGACCGCCTAAAAAAAGAAAAAATAATGCCGGCACATAGGATAAAGTAATTCTTCGTTCATTTGGTTTTAATGCAGGTTTTACAAATAACCAAATTTGTAATGCCAGCACTGGAATGGTTGCAGCGATTGCCACAACTGTTGCGAGCATAAAGTAAATCCACATAATGTCACTTGGTCCAAGAACCTGCAATTTTTGATCTCCGACAAACCATTTATAAATATCATCAACGTAAATAAATGCAACGATAAAAAAAGCAACAAATGCGACTACCGAAACAATGATTCTTTTACGCAATTCCTCTAAATGGTCTACTAATTGTAATTCTCTATCTTCCATGTAATTCCCCTGCCAATTTCAAAGGTAAATATAATTTATGAGTTTTTACTTTTTTACACATTCTTATAGTTTAAAATCCGAGAAGAAAAAGGTGCAAGATACAGCATCTCACACCTTATTTAGTCAATTTTTCTTTTTCTTCCTTAATATCTTCCATTACATCTTCTGTAAGTTCACGTGTCGATTTTTTAAATTCTTTAAGTGTTTGTCCAAAAGCACGACCAATCTCTGGAAGCTTCTTTGGTCCGAAAATAATCAAGGCTAGCACTAAAATTAAAATGAGGCCTGGAACACCGATATTAGAAAACATGGATTTACATCCCCTTTAGTTTTGTATATTTCTACTACGATTATAGTATTGAAAAACCAATTTGGGTTAATTTTATGCAAGATTTCATATTAAATTCACAATATCAAAAAAAATATTGAAATTGTGATATTTACCATTTTCGAATCCGTTTAATAACCTCTCTTTAGACAATTTAACAATAACGACTATTATAGTCAATGACATTTTATTTAATAGATTTTTTTAAATATTTTGACAATTATACTTTTTTTACATATAATTTGAGCATTAGGAACATATACTAATGAAAATTTAAACAGGAATGGAAGTGAGTTGGATGGAATTTTCACTTTGCAGTTTTGATGGAGCTCTTCCTGTAGAAGTAACAATTGATGATGACAATGGAAGATACACCATTCGAAAAAGCGACCGGAGTGGAGAATATTTTAATAGCCCTAAAGAATTAATCGCCTGGGTCAAAGCACATTTCCGTGAGGAGGAATTTTGCCATCCACATGAATTTCGAGGCATGCTTGCAAAGCTTTCAGAGTATGAAATAAATGGATCCTATTTTTAATAGGATGATTGTAAAGCAAAGCACCAGCGAAGAGCTGATGCTTATTTTTATGCTATTTCTTTTTGTCATAAATCCTGAATTCATAATCGTAAGGATTTTTTTCATCCTTGATTCCTTTTTCACAAGAAACTAGCTCCCACTTTTGTAAATCGTATTCAGGAAAGAAGGTATCCCCGGCAAAATTTTCGTAGATACGGGTTATGTAGAGACGGTCTGCAAAAGGAAATGTTTCTTTGAATATTTCCGCCCCGCCTATAACAAAAATTTCATCATCTTGCCCACGGCTGTATTTTACAAAGTCTTCGACAGAATAAAAAACGGTACAACATTCACTTTCGTAACCTTCCTGGCGAGTAATGATGATATTTTCCCGGCCAGGAAGGGCACGTCCTATGGATTCGTGCGTTTTTCTCCCCATGGCAATCGGATGCCCCAACGTGACTCGCTTAAAAAATTTCAAATCCTCAGGAAGGTGCCAGGGCAGTTGATTATCTTTCCCGATCACTCTATTTTCGTCCATTGCGACAATAAATGAAATCACCAATGACCACTCCTTTTTTTTATATGGCTGTGTTAAAGGTCAGTGTTGATTTTGCACCTTGTTGATTGGAGCGGAGGGCACTCGACTCCTGCGGGATAGAGAGGTCACTGGAGACCCCACAGGCGCCAAAGCGCCGAGGAGGCTCCAGGGCCTCCCCGCGGAAAGCGAGTGCCCGGAGCGGAAATCAACAACCAAATTTAACACAGCCCTTTATATTAATGTTAAACAGCAACCTCTGCTTTAATATGTGGATGTGGGTTATACCCTGTAATTTCAAAGTCTTCAAGTTTATAATCAAAAATTGTTAACGGCTTAGTAAGAATATTTAATTGCGGCAGTGGGCGGGTTTCACGGGATAATTGTAATTTTGCCTGTTCAATATGATTAATATATAAATGAACATCTCCACCAGTAAAAATTAATTCTCCTACTTCGAGGTCACTTTGTTGTGCAACCATATGTGTTAAAAGTGCATAGCTTGCTATGTTGAAAGGCAGGCCAAGGAAGGTATCGACCGATCGTTGCTGCCACATGCAGGATAGCTTTCCTTCTGCGACATAAAATTGAAAGGCATAATGGCAAGGCGGGAGTTTCATGTCATCCACTTCCCCAACATTCCAGGCATTTACTAGCAATCGTCTTGAGTTTGGATTCTGTTTGATTTCATTGACAACTCTATCGATTTGATCAATATATTCCCCGTTTTTCATTTCCCATTTTCTCCATTGTGATCCATAAACGGGTCCAAGCTCGCCATACCTTGCAGAAAATTCATTATCCTCCAATATTCGTCTCTTAAATCTTTCCATTTCTTGTTCATACACTTTTTTAAATTCATCATCATTTTGACTTCTTAGACCAAAATCAGTCATATCCGGTCCATTGTATTCATCACTTTCAACCCACTTTTTAAAAGGCCATTCATTCCAAATGTTATTATTGTGTTCAAGTAAGTAACGGATATTGGTGTCTCCTTTTAAAAACCATAAGAGTTCACTAGCAACCAAACGGAATGGTACCCGCTTAGTTGTTAAAAGAGGGAACCCTTCAGTTAAATCAAACCGTATCTGACGACCAAAAACAGAACGCGTTCCCGTACCAGTTCGATCCCCTTTTTGCACTCCGTTTTCTAGCAAATCCTCTAGTAAATCTAAATAAACTCTCATAAATATCCCCTCTGTTTTTAATGTTAACTTCACATATTATACCCTATGGACAAAAATGATTGAACTCTACAATACATGTTTCAAATAAAAAAGAGCCCAGCTATTAAACGAACTGGTCATTTATAAAGGCTTTGTTTTTTTATTTAGTATTCATTTAGAGCTGTTTCCATTATTTAGATACTTTTCAATTAGTTCAATAAATAAATTCATAGATTTTGTATGTATTTCCACAGATTCTGTTATGACTGAAAAATTTCTTTGTATCGGTGTCCCTTTTACATTTAACACTTGAATGGTACCAAGCAGTCTTTCTTTTTTTACGGTAAGTTCTGATAAATAACTAATACCAAGCCCTGCTTCAACGGCTTCTTTAATTGATTGAGTGCTGCCAAACTCCATTAACCTAGTAGGACGTATTTGTAAGGTTTGAAATAATTTTTCTGTTGCATCTCTTGTCCCAGATCCTTCTTCACGTACAATCCAATTATTTTTCCATTATCTATACGTTAATATATCCTTTCTTACCTATAAGTCTTATAGACTACGGAAATTGGGTTGGAATCAGCCTTCATGAGATTGGCCATGTTGCTTTAGCTGCAGCTCCAGCAGGCCAGGATGCCCTTGCCCACGCATTGCTAGCCAAACTTTCACGAATATTTTTATTAATACCGGTATGTTTTATCTTAATGCTTTGGATGAAAAAGAAAGGAAAAATAGAGGGAGAAGCAAAATTCGAATTTCCATGGTTTTTAATTGGCTTTATCATGATGAGTTTTGTGGGGAGCTATATGATCGGAAATGAGTTTGTAGTATCAAAAAAACATCTGTCAGATATTACAGTTTTCACATCTTTTATTTTAACGATGTCTATGACCGGCTTAGGATTAAATATTAGCTTAAAAGAATTACGCACAAAAGCCATACGTCCACTTATAGCCATAATAATTACTTCAGTCCTTTTATCTATACTAACTTTTTATACTTGATATAAGATTAGGTGGAGAAAATATCCACCTAAAGAGGAATGTATTAACGCAAAATCATAATTTTGTGTGTTAGAATTTTGAATGATATAGGTAGGGTTTTGCTCCAGCACTTCGAATACCCATAATTATAAAAGCTGTTCGTTAGACCATTAATTCCAAATGCATATTTAATTACCTCCAAAGGAAAAATAAATTATCTATTCCAATGAAAATCCGGTGGTAACAATGAAAGTTAGAAATGTGGTATCAAATGATCTTCATCACCATATAAAAAGCCTAACTGCTATTTTGGGAAATAGTTCTGATTTTCAAGTAAGAGAAATTACATTAACAAGAATAAATAAAAAAGCGGCTGTTTTATTCATTGATGAGATTGTGGATTCGAATGCTGTTCAGCAATATGTAATAGAACCTTTATTAACATACAACCTGCCGCATTTTACAACGGATGAGGAACTGCTTACTTTTATGGAATCAGCTGTGATCCAATCGAAAAATATTACACGTGTGGAAGAAATATCGCTTGCTACAAATGACTTGCTAGTAGGCAAAACACTCATTATTTTGGAAGGTATCCATACGTTTCTCTCAACCGATACAACCAAATGGAACGTGAGGAGCATTGAAAGCCCGAAGGGTCAACGCGTCGCGAAAGGGCCCGATATCGGCTTCTCAGAAAATAGAAGCACAAACGTCTCTCTTGTCCGAAAAATTATTAAAAATCCAAATGTAAGAATAACGACCAAACAGTATGGAACAAACACCCATACAGATGTATCCGTCATGTATATTGAAAATATCGTGGATAAGAAAATATTGGAGACAATCTATGAACGCTTACAAAAGCTAGAATTGGATGCTGTGCTGGAAGCAAATTACGTTGAGATGGTACTGACAAAGGAATCAAAGTCTTTTTTCCCACTCATGTTGAACACCGATAGACCTGACGTGGTAGCAGGCGAAATGCTGGAAGGAAAAATCGCAATATTTGTAGACGGCTCTCCATATGTCCTAATCGCTCCTGCGGTTCTCATCCAATTTTTCCAAACACCCGAAGATTATTACATTGGGAAAACAGGTCTTATTAATCAGCGCCTTCTCCGCTGTTTTCTCTATTTTATTGCTTTGTATATTCCGGGACTTTATGTAGCGTTTATGACTTATCATGCAAACTTATTGCCAGTCAAATTGCTATTGGGATTTGTATCCCAACGGGAATTGGTGCCTTTTCCAACCTCGTTACAAGTATCCGTTTTGATGATTGTGGTGATTGCTATAAACGAAAGTTCCAATCGATTACAGCAAAATGTTGCCATTACGGTGTCCATTTTCGCGGGAATTGTTTTAGGTCAGTCGACGATTGAATCACAGTTAGTTGAACCAGCCAGCTTGGTGGTGGTTTGTATTACCTACATTTTAGTCAGTGTCGTCCCGATTTACTCAATGCGAATACCGGCAGCAACGATCAGTCTTGTTTTTATTAGTGTGGGTGCTGCACTCGGGTTTTATGGAATCGCGTTAATATCGCTTGTTTTACTGCTTCATTTAAGTTCCTTGCGAAGCTTTGGCGTCCCTTATTTATCTCCTTTTGCTCCACTTGTAACTCATGATTTAAAAGACAGTGCGATTCAATTGTCACAGGAAGAAATGACCAATGATGAGTCTCGTTTTTTGAAGGAAGAAATGGTGGAAGAGACAGATGAAGCGTAAACACACGAAATCAAATATTACCCTTTGTCTAATAATAGGACTGGTTATTGCGAATATCTTCGGAAAATTTGCTCAAGATACAATGTTGGATAAAATTTACATTATTTCTGCCATTGGGATTGATAAAAGTAAGGAAGGCTATGTCACAACTGTTCAAATCTATAATCCAGCCTCCAATAGCAAAGAAGGTTTAGCGGAACAAGGTCAATATACATACAGTGTACAAGGTCGAACAATTCCGGAAGCCATTGACCGTATTCACAATCGATTACCACGGTCTATTTTCTTGGATGATACGGAAGTGGCAATAATCGGGGAATCGTTAGCAAAATCTGAAGGAATTTCTTTTGTTGCTCATTACCTTTTGCGTGAACCCAGTTTTCCTTCCAATATACGGTTTATCATATCAAAGGGCATAAAACCGGAAAAACTACTTCAAATCTTTACGCCTGTTCAAAAAATTTCTGGAAGCAGATTCGAAGAAATGCTGAATCGAAAACGGGAGTCCTGGGGAGACCTCCCGAATATGACCGCGGACAAAGTAGCAGGAATGCTAAAACAGAATCGTACAGAACTAACCATTCCTTATATCACTTTAAAGGGGGATCTTTCAAAGGGACTTACAAAAAGCAATATCGAAAAGGCGACCCCAGATGCGATATTAGAGATAAATGGATTAGCCGTTTTTCAACATCAACGATTATCATACTGGCTATCATCTTCGGAAAGCACCCTCTATGCGTTAACTCGAGGGAAAATACGAGATACCACTTTAGTAACGAAATGCCGTAAACAGGCGGGATTTGTGACATGGAAAGACGTTCAAAGCAAACAAGATATTCGTATACAGGATAAAAAGGGAGAACCATCCTATCTTCTCCAGATGCAAATTAAAGGTAAATTGGAGGATGTGTCGTGCAATATGGACTCTTCTTCAGTCCGAGCGATTGCCCAATTAGAACAAGACGCAGAACATGACCTGCAAAACCAGATTAATCAGCTGATAGCGAAAACACAAAAGAAAAAAACCGATATTGATGGATTTGCAGACATTTTGTATCGAAAACAACCAAATCGATGGAATAAAGTTAAACATAATTGGGATTCTGTCTATTCAACCATACCAATTCGGACAAAAGTGAAGGTTGAAATGATAGATACAGGAGAAATTAAGTCGCAATAAAAGGGATTCTTTGCATGGAAAGGAATTGGGTGGGATCATGGTCAAATTAGCTCCAATCGAAATATTTTCCTTAATGATCAACTTTTTACTTGGAAGTGCTATTGTCGTAGGCTGGAACTTCGAAACGAAACAAGATATTTGGATCACAATCTTGTTGTCGTTAGGCTTTGGGGTGGGGATTTTCTATTTCTACCTCATGCTTCACTCCATCGGAAAATGGGGAAATTTAATCCAACTTTTGGAATTAGGATTTGGACGTTGGATCTCCAAGATACTTGGATTCATTTATTATCTATACTTTATTTACATCGCGGGAAGAGTGTTAAAAGATTTTTCATTTTTCGTCGGTCAAGTGCTTTTTCACAACATCCCTTTTGTGGTTATTTCTTTCACGCTTCTTCTAGTGGTATCGTACAGTTGTTATCTTGGCATCGAAGCTACGGCCAGAAGTTCAGTTATCTTATGTGCCTTTACAGGAGTTTTCATTTTGATTCTGATGTTTTTTGGATACCTGTCTCCTTATTTTGAATTCAACCATTTAACCCCCCTATTCCGGACGAGCTGGAAGCATATATTCTCTTCTGTTTTCCCAACCGGATTGACCGTACCGTACGGGGAGCTCATCGTATTTACGATGTTTTTCCCGTATGCAAACGATAAAAAGGCCTTACGCAAATACGGTTTTATCTCTGTGTGTACAACAGGAGTGCTCCTGCTTCTAGCCGGTGAAATGATACTAGGCTTATTAAATTCTGAAACAGTCACCATGTATGTTTTTCCATTTGTGAAAGCTTTGGAACTCACCAGTGTCTTAGAATTTCTGCCACACATAGAAACGTTTGCAGTCATCCTTAACCTTATCGGTGGTTTTGTTAAAATTTTTATTTTTATGTATGGCGGGGTGATGATTCTTGCCCACATGTTTCCAAAAACAAAACCAAACCGCCGAATTATAGCTGCGGCGATTCTAACCTTTTTAGTCACATTTACATTATCCAAAAACATTATCCAGCACTTATTTATTGGATTGAAAATAGTGCCGTTTTATTTGCACATCCCATTACAATTTATTATCCCATGTATCCTGGTGATTTGTTTGCTCATTAAGAAATATATAGTGAAATCATTATAAGATCAGTCCGCCTCTTGATTTCGGTATTATAGGATGTACCCTCCTATGTTTGTAATTGAAAGGCAACCGATTGAGTCTAGAAAATAGCCTTTGAAATAAACTCACAGCCTATGAAACGAATTTATTAAAACATGTTTTGGGAATCTACTATATAGAAAAACAAAATTACGTTAGGCTATTGAAACATTAAAATCAATTCAAAATGAGAAATATAATAACCCAGAATATTACTATCACCTGGCAATCGCTTACCACACTATTACTAAATTCCCCCATATTTTTTATTAGGAGAATTATAAAATGGCAAATAGGTTAATAAATTTGGAAATTTAAAGGTAATTACTTTTTACAGCTGACTTTCGCTGATTAAAGTATGTTATCCGCCGATTGAAGCATGCTAACCGCTGATTACAGATTGCCATCCGCCGATTGTAATTTAACCAGCCGCCTACAATCAAACGCACAAAAAGAAAAAGCCGCCAACTCGGCAGCTTTCCACTCGTAAAAATTACACTTCCAATCCAAAGTTCCGGCAAAGTGATGCTAATCCACCAGAGAAGCCGCTGCCGACTGCATTGAACTTCCATTCGCCGTTATGACGGTAAAGCTCGCAGATGACCACAGCTGTTTCTACAGAGAAGTCCTCGCCAAGATCGAATCTGAGGATTTCCCGATTCGTTTCTTCATCGACTACTCGAGCAAAGGCATTGCTGACTTGACCAAAATTTTGGTTTCTTGCCTCGGCATCATGAATCGTCACCGTGATCGCTATCCGATGAACATGGGACGGTACCTTACTAAAATCAATCTTAATTTGCTCATCATCACCGTCACCCTCACCCGTGCGGTTGTCGCCGGTATGTTCAACAGAACCCGAGGTATGAACAAGATTATTGTAAAAAATAAAGTCCAGATCTGCTGTCACCCTGCTGTTAGCATCCGTTAAAAAGGCGGAAGCATCAAGGTCAAAATCATGTCCGCCATGATAACGGTTTGTATCCCAGCCAAGACCGATAATGACCTTTGTTAACCCTGGATTCGTTTTCGTTAAATCGATTCTTTGTCCTTTTGATAAGTTAATCCCCAAAAGTATCACCTCATTTTGACAATATTAACAAATTAACTATAAGAACGAACTACTTCGCTTAGGCTGGCTGCATTGGTGCCGCTGCCGATTGCTGCAAACTTCCACTCATTGCCGTGGCGATAAATTTCACCGGTAACAAGACAAGTCAATCCACTGTAATTATCGGATAAATTGTATTTGATTAACTCAGAATTGTTCGTTGGATTTACTACTCTTATGAAAGCATTGCGAATCATGCCAAAATGCTGCTTTCTTTTAACGCAGTCATAAATATTTACAACAAACACAAGCTTTTGAATATTGGATGGTACGCGGCTTAAATCAATCATAATCTGCTCATCGTCGCCATCACCGTCTCCAGTCAGGTTGTCGCCTGAATGTTGAACGCTGCCATCATTGCTTTTCAAATTGCCAAAATAAATGACGTCTTTATTGTTCTGCAGCCTATCATTTTCACCAAGCATGATCACAGATGCATCACAGTCTACATTTGCTTGACCGCCTCCGCCGCCAAACAGGGAACCAAACATTCCTTTGCCTCCGCTGCTTTGCACGGGATCCCAGCCCAATCCTACCATGATTTTAGTTAAACCAGGATTACCCTTTGTTAAATCCACTCGTTGACCTTTTTGTAAATTAATTGCCACAACAATCACCTCATTAAAATTATTTATTGCTGTTTCATTTTCTTAAAATTATCCTGGAGCTGTTCTAGACGCTTTGTCCCTTCTATCCGCATGCGTTTGTTTTCCTCTTCAATTGCCTTTGTTTCCTGCATGCCCTTGATGATGATATTCCAGGATTCTTCAATCGTCTCAATTTTGATGCTCGGTGCGCCAGCAAGCCTAGCAATATCCGTGCTTTGCTGTGAAATGTTTTGCGCATTTTTTAGGAGCATTTCATTGGTGCGGCGGTCAAGCTCACTCATCGAATCAGCGACTAGCTTCTGCCTTTTTGCAGCTACAGCCTGAATTAATCCATTTTTAAAAATCGGAATGGTTGTAACAAAGGCAGAATTAATTTTTCCAATCAACTTCGTATTTCCTCTTTGTAATAGCCTGATTTGCGGTGCTGTTTGCAGCGCTACCATTTTGGCCATTTCTAAATCATAAACACGCTGTTCTAATAGCTCAATAGCATTCCTGAGCGTATCTAGCTGCATTGAAGCAAGTTGATCCCCTGCAGCAGCCCGTGCCTCAAGCTGTGGCAGCTGATTGTTTTTCAGGTCTTCTACCTTTATTTCGCCCGCCACTACGTATTTTTCTAGCGTTAAATAAAATTGATAATTTTGTTCATACATTTGCTCGAGCATATTGGTCGATTCAACCATCTCTTGTCGATATTTAGAAATTTCCACATAAACTTTATCGATTTCCGAGCCCATCGTTTGGTACTTGCCAAATATCTTATCAATCATCTTTTCGCCCTTTTTGAACAGTTTGCCAAAAAGGCCGCCAGACGTTTTTTGAAAGTCCTTTGCATCAAAGCGGTCCATGATTTTGCCCAACTGCTTAAGGAGTTCCCCGGAATCTTCTACCTTTGTCGTGCGCATATTTGCGAGGATTTGATCGGAAAAACGGGATACTTGAATGGCTGGCTCTTTCCCAAACTCTAAAACTTGAATCTGGTCGCGCTCATCAATAGTGCGGGCCAAATTTTGAATTTCAGGTTCTTTACGAAGGGCAAGCTTAATGTCTGATACTTTTGTTTCTGTAAGAACATCTTCAGCACCTGCTGGCGTTAAGCCGCTTGATGGATTTGGCGATAGATTCACTTTTTAATCTCCCCTTAAATTTTTTAAGATTCCTTGGAAAAGACCTTTTTTAAAAAGAGAAGGCTCTTTAAATTCCAAATCGAATACCATGTCTTCTAGCCAGTGTTTATCAAATAAACGATCATCGAGATAATTTTCGATGTCATTATGCCCTGTAGGATTGTAGACTACGATATCAATACCGAACTGATTTAGTAATAGCAGAAGTGCTGCATCGGCCCTTGATAGCATCCCGGTTAATTCATTATTGAAAATAATTAATTTAGGAACATGCTGGGAATAATCAAATTTCTCCAACAGCTGAACCATGTTTTTCGGCATAAACATTGCCTGCGTAAACAGATAAATTTTTACATCTTCCATGGTTTCCTTTGGCAATGGCTTTAAATCTGGTTCCTGACAAATTTCACGTATCGCATTTGCGATTCCTTTTTGTAAACCTGCCGGTAAAAAGGAGTAAGGCCAGTAATGAGCTTGCATCATTTTATCAGGGCTTATCAGGCCGTCCCTGCCAACTGCGTTTCGGTAATGATAGCGAAAATCACTACTACTCGAAATGGCAAAGGGCAACTGGCGAATGAGCAGGCTGTGCTCTAATTGGTCAAGAGCCTGGAGCCGGTCCCAGTACTCTTTTCGATTTCTACTAACTCCAAGGACTTTCGCGAAAATGGACGGTATTTTGACATGTCCATTTTCCACGGTAAAATCCGGACGAATCATTGCTAATTCTTTACTAAGAATATACAGTTCATCATAAGTGGTTTTCAGCGTAATGGATGAAGGAGTGTATTCCCTCAGTTGCCACGGCTTGTATAGACCTGAACCTTCCTGGTTTAGAATGGTTTCAATCTCTTTTGAGGCCCGGTAGGCAACGGTCGTTTTCCGGCTTCGTTTTTCTTTTGGAAACGGCTCTGCAGGCAGTTTATTCGGGTAATGATGGGTGAAAATCGGCTCTTGACACATGTCTGCTAAAATATCCTTGCACTCAGGATGAAAAATCATCATGTCACAGCCAAGCTTTACTAAATAAAATAAAAAATATTGATGGCTCTTTTTAAAATCGCCGTACCATAAAAATTTTGGCATTTCTCTTTGCGGGTCGACATTCTCGAGCAAAGGCTGTAAATGGTTGATTGACCACTTAACTAAATCCACTAAAACTCTTCGTAGTTCATGGTTTTTTAATCCATCTTTTTCATGGCTAGCATACAATTCCAGCGTTGCAATCATTGCTTCTCTTAGTTTCCGGTGAATAACTGGAACTTTAGATTTTAACAATAATTGCTCGCCGTCAAGAAAAGCCGTAAACCGATTGATCGATAGTTTCTGCTCCTGATGAATATTTAACACTTTTTGTATTGCTTGAAAGCGGGCATTATTGATGGATTTATCAAGGGAATCCTCACTTAGCAAATGCATGCTCCATTCGGTAGAATTCACAAAGTCAAAAAGCTGGTTATAGTATTCATCGGTATCAATGGGCACTCCAAAGAACTTGCCCACTATTTGCCCGATCTGGATGGTCCCATTTTCTAATGCATATTCCGGCCGGTCCGGTAACGATTTTCTTATTAACCCCTGCCAATTTTCAAATGAAAGGGCCCCGATTGGTCGGGTAATTAACTGGTTTAATGATGGGTGCATTCATAATCCCTTCCTCTGAAAGCGAAAGATTTTTAAACTTAGCCAAATTATGTAAGGTTTCCCTATCATCATATCACAGTTATAAAAATGGTTCATATCTTTATACGAATGTGTTCGAAAAATGTTTCATATTTAGATATTTTTCCACCTTTTTCACCTTTTTCCTTGTCCCTACATACTATTTGAGTACTCAAACTTAAGTAGGTGACACGAATGAGGTTTTTATATAAGCGACCGAAATTAGAACTAATTGACGATGAATTAAATGACGTCATCAAAGTGATGAGTGCAAGCGCTTTTATTTATCTGGATTTACTTGTTTTTAGTTTCATCTTTACGCTTTTGCTTGCTCCCGTCATGCATTCAATCGGACTATCCATTTTATTCTTTTTTGTGTGCTATAGTTTTTTTTCTGCTCTCTATTATTTAGTTTTCAATCGTTTATTGAGGTAAAACTGCGCAATAAGAACTGTTGGAGAATTTCTTCCCCCGCCAGAACACCACATTTTTCTGTAAAAGTAAAAACAGATTTCATGGACACACGAGCCAATTCGCCGTGTTTTGGAATAAAGCGATTTTGGCAGAGCTCTAAAAAGTCCAGATCAAGATAGGAGTCGCCAGCACCTGCGATTGCAACCATTCCTTCACGTTGACAAATATAATCGAGGGCAGTACCTTTACTTATGGCGTATGGCATAAAGTAAAGCTTTCTCCCTTGCAGGGAAATTCTCCAGCCATATTTTGCGACCCAATCACTTAGTTCACTTTTCTCAAAAGAATCAGGAAGACTATTTAAGATGAAATAGAAAAATAGATTTTCTACCTGCTTTAATTGCCCGTCAAAGCGAAAGCCCTCCCTTTGTAACTTCGCTAACAATTCTTCCGGTGCAGCCGAATCCATCTCTAAAGCTTGTAAAATAGTATCTGCCCATTCTTTTAACGGCTCACCATGATATAAAATATTTGCTCCGTTTGTGGTGATGGCATATTTTAGAGGAATATCCTCGGCAAAAATGGTGAACCGGTTAAACTGTTCTGTTGTTCTCGTTGTTACGGGGACAAATAAACTATGACGGGAAAGCTCCTTTAATGTAAAAAAAGAGGATTCCGTCATATAGGAAACCCAGCTGCCATCCTTTTTCTCGACAGGTTTAAGAAGTGTCCCTTTAGGAATCCCAAGCTCTTCAAGAGCCCTTTTAGAATATACAAGCGTACGGTCAAGATCAGAAGCAAAAATCATTTGTGTTTCTCCTTAACTGATTTGATAAGGCCGCAGCATAAATAATTTAAGTTAGGATATTCAACTACCTCCACACCCTTTTCTTTGGCTAGCATGAGAATGTGTTGCACAAAAGGGCTTGTTGAATCGCGCATTAATATTTTCCATGGGACCCTTCTAAGCAAGACCCGAGTCGTTTCACCAACACCTGGTTTAATATAATTGGTGCTCTCAATCGCAAATTCAGTTTGGATTTTCTTGACGTCCTTCATCCCTAAAAAGCCAGTTTGAATTTCCTCTGTTTTTTTTGGCAAAGAGGCTTCAAACGCTTCTGTAAAGATATTTGTAAATTGTTCAGCTATTAAACTAATAAATTCATTTGAAACATCTTCTGCTAGCAGTTCCTTGTAAAACTTAGCACCATGAAAATCTTCTTTACCAATGTATTTATGGTTTAAAACTGTTCGGCTGACAAGTCCAGATACGGTTGAGTTTAAACAAGCACTTGGAATTAAAAAATCCTCTCTTGTTCCAAAAAGCGTCGTGCAATGGCCTGGGTCTGCCATGACGGCCAGCGTATCATCAAGGGAAACCCCATATTTTCGTTCAAACTCCTGACAAGCTTTAGTCAGTTCAATCGAAATGGCTCCTTTCCCCGTCCACCCATCAACAAACTGAATCATCCGGTCAGGATGCTCCCTGAAAATATATTGAATAGCATTTTCATCAATGCCCCGGTCACGAATAATCGAAATGCTATAGTGCGGCAGTGCCACCTTGTAGCGTAACTTTAAATACCGTTTGATCAAAATTCCAACCGGTGTTCCAGCACGGGCAAGTGAGACAAGCACTGTTCTTTCACCCTTTAACCGGTAAATCTGTTCAGCGACAATGCCGATGCATAACGCTACTTTACGTTTGTACACATGAAGAGTTTCCCAAAATAAATCGACGTATTCTTTTGGCGGTTGGTATTCAATCGGCAGTGATTCGCTATAATGACCGCCTGATTGCATCAACGCTTCCCGGTTAGCCGTGGAATCTTCAAGCCCAACATCACTTAAATCCTTTAATAAAAATAGGATGTCGTCCTCACAATAGGTTCCTATTTTAGCAGGTTTATTTATCGTTTTTTGCATATTCTTCACCTCTTGCATTAGAAAAAAAGACGAACTTTACAGATTTGATTTGTAGTAATTCCAATTCATCCAGGAAAGGCTGAAGACACTCTATTTCTACTTCCCTTTCAAAAAATAAAAATACTTCATCATAATATCCAGGTGGTATATTGTAGACAAAATGAGTGACAGCGTGATCTTCAGGGTTAGGAAAAGTAAGACCATATCTTGCCCCATAACCTTCTAAGTTTTGGATATAAATTGGGCTTCTTGTTGTCGATTGAAAGGAAACACCGCTTCCCATTGCTGCTGATAATTTCATGGGCAGGTACATAAATTCCCCTGTTCCCAAACACAGGGTGGTATTTCCGGTCCTTTTTTCTCTTAAATACTTGACTGCATCGACCATCCTTTGATGCGCGGTCTGGTTTTCAGTGCTATTTAAGCCAAATCGACCTGTTTCTTTTATGAATGAATTGTTACCGTCATTAAGGCTGCTCGATGTAAAATAAGGCGTTAATTGTACCTTCTCAATTAACACTTCCGCTGCTTTATCTTGCTTTGATTCAATTGTTATTTCCTCTAAATCCCTCAGCTGCTGGACTTCCACATTTCCTGAAATAAGGCTGACAACCTTAATCTTGATGCCAAGCTCTTTTTCAAGCTGAGAGAATCGGGTTTTGTTTTGATCTGAGCGCCAATCCAAAATCGATACAACCGTATATTCTTCACGTGGAAATTGGGCTTGAATCGAGCGAATAATATTGATTGCCGTTTTTCCGGTCGTCATTTCATCATCTACAAGAATGATCTCTCTGTTATTTTGGAGCAACTCTTCTGGTATATAGCACCGATGGGAAGTGGCATGTGAGTGTTCTTCCTCAAAAGTGATTCCAGGTTTTTGGTTAATAAACTCTTCTCTCGTGGTATGAAAATAATCGGCATTTTGGAAACAGGCAAAAAATCCATGTCCGAGAGCCGTGGCCGTCTCCGCAAAACCAATTACAATTGGATTAATATTTGCTGGAATAAAGGGTTGAACGTAAAAGCCTTCCCTTTTATGAAAAGAGGAAAGCAGTTGCTCTGTCACCTTGCATTCCTGTCCTTTGATTGATTCTAGAAATCTAGCAGCCAATAGAGCCGCTGTGGTCAGCCCCTTGTTCGCATCAATCGGTATATGTTTACCTAGCACCTTGCTTACAAATAAAAACGAACGCTTTTTGTTAATCCTTGCTGCCATCGTAAAAAGGTCTTCAATTGGTAACTGATAGGGATTTTCGGTGATTTCGATTTCCGTTTTTATGGAATTAAGGATGTGAAACGTATACTTCTTTTTTGATAAGGTCAATGTTGGTGAATTGTTCATGTAACACCCCGTATAGCTGTGATTTAAATAGGATTTTTTTCGCCCAATAATAATGGGGTTTAATTTCATTCATTTTATTAGCAAACTCGCTTTTCATGACGCCAATCTCCCCTGTTGCTGCCTTCACGATATTACTTGCATCAATATATTCCTCATATGAAACCACATTTAGAGCCTGAACAATCTTGATATGGGATGGATGAATGATCGTCTTTCCTGTCAAACCATTTGCGATATCCATAATGGTTTCCCTTATGAGACCATCCAAATTATCGTCCAGCAATCGAGATCTCCATTTAAGCCCCTCCTCCCCATAGCGTTCACGAAATGGCGTTTGTCTAAGCTGTGGCTTCAGCATTCTTTTTTTAGCCGAAAAATATTCCCAAACTGGGCCAGAAACAACATAGGGGCTCTCAAATCGTTGAAAAACATTGATTATATCAGTTATGCAATCTCTTAATACAGTAATATCATAAACCGTTGTATCAGCACTTCTACGAATCCCATATAATCCACAAAAATCAGTAGCACCAATCCGAATATTCAATACAATCTCTTTATATTGGTCGACTTGATGTTTGATCTTTAATAATTCTTCCATTCTTGTTTCCTTTTGAATTACCTTGGCCGTCTCAAGGATAGGCATCGCATAAAAAGGATGCTGCTCGGAGTGAAGCTTTTGTACTTCGGTTAATAATTCTTCCCCGGTTTCAGCAGAAAATTTTGGAAGAACCACTCCAGTTAGGAGGCGGGTGGCATCGCCTAACTGCTCGGTTACCCGCTTGAATTGCTCAAGATTTCGAATCCGAAAAAACATAAGCGGCAAATCCTCAAAGGATAAATAACCTTTCTTCAATTCTCCGAATAATTTCAAAATCTCCTCAACTAGAAACCTTTCGGCCCGATTAACTTCATTGTCGCCAACTGCATCTTCAAGGTCGATGACAAGCGAAGTTAACCCATCATGCTTATTAGAGAGAATTTCTTGATGAATATTTGGACGAAGTGCAGGCATGTAGAGCGTGGCACCTAAACCATAGGATAAAAGCTCACGATTTGAATATTTAGAAAAGCTTTGCGGCTTCAGATAAAAATATTGTTCCATTTCATTACCGTAAAAATATGTAAAGAACCTCATTTTTCAACCTCACTTTAAAGGTAAAAAATAAGGGAGACGGACTCTCGTCGGCTCCCTATATTAAGCAAATATATTATATTATGAATTGTTTTCTTTGCTGCCTTCTTTATTCTTATTCAGGAAGTGGACGATAAATGTCGCTCCAAATGTTAAAAGTAAGATAATAAAAAAGTAAAGTGATTCAATATGGATATCAAATACCCCTAAGAACATCTTAACCGAAATAATCAGAATTAAGATATAAGCAGTTGTTTCGAGTTCTGGAATCCGGTCAATTAAGGTTAGGAATACGCCGGCCACACCACGCATCATTAACACACCCAGCATACCGCCAACTAATAAGACCCATACCTCATTACTTACTCCAAATGCAGCAAGGACGCTATCAACCGAGAAGGCAATATCCATTAATTCAACTGCTGCTACTGTTCCCCAGAAAGTACCAAACAAGCGAATCAATAAACCTTTTTGGTTAATTCCTTCAGCCTCTTCCTCATTGTCACCTTCTCCACCCTTGTATTTATCAATAAAGTACTTAATCGATAACCATGCAAGGTATGCGGCACCAATAACTTTTACCCACCAAAGCTCAATGAGGTAAACCCCGATTCCAATTGCGATAAAACGGAAAGCATAAGCGCCTAATAAACCGTAGAAAAGCGCCTTTTTCCTCTTTTCAGGAGGCAAATGCTTGACCATTACGGCTAAAACTAGAGCGTTATCTGCAGATAGAAGCCCTTCTAAAATAATTAAAGTACCAATAAGTCCCCAGCTGACCGGATCAGTTAAAACCTTTCCCCACATATCTAAATCAAAAAATTGAGCATATGTGTCAATAATTCCCTGTAAAACTGACATTAAAAAAATTCCTCCCAGATAGTAAACAAAATTTTGTAAAAAGACCCAGCCGAGCGCTGGGTCTCTTGTTATCTAATGATTAGCCGACTTGTAAACCGAAATCAGTTGCCAGCGCTGCTAAACCGCCTTGGTAGCCGCTGCCAATTGCACTGAATTTCCACTCTCCGTTGTGGCGATATAATTCACCGACAACAATCGCTGTTTCAATCGAGAAATCTTCACCTAAATCATAACGAATTAGTTCTTCCCCTGTAGCTTCATTGAAAATACGGGCATATGAATTCGAAACCTGTCCGAAGTTTTGATTTCGGCTTGCAGCGTCATGAATTGTAATCGTAAAGGCGATTCGCTGAACATTTGCAGGAATGGCTGTTAAGTTGATTGTGACTTGCTCATCATCGCCATCACCTGCACCCGTGCGGTTATCACCCGTATGTACAACAGCACCATTTGCGCCTTGTGGGTTATTGTAGAAAACAAAGTCTGTTTCATTAGTAACTTTTCCATTTTCCCCTAATAAGAACACAGAGGAGTCTAAGTCAAAATCATTGCCGCCGTCATATTTATTCGTGTCCCATCCAAGTCCAACCACAACGTTTGTAAGTCCTGGATTTGTTTTTGTTAAATCTACTTTTTGACCTTTTGATAAACTTACTGCCATTTTTTCATTCCTCCATTTTAGGTAATAGTCTATTTACGAGTCTGTCATAAAAAAGTTTCATTTATAATATAAAATTTTTTTTTGCCAAAACGCAAATGTGCTCAGATTAACTCATCCATTTCGGCGGTGTATTCTTAGCCCAATAAATAGAGCCTAGATCATGGTGATTTTGAAAGTCATCATGATAGGTATGATAGTGAAAATTAAACCAGTAACCTGCTTGCGGCGGATTATCTCGTCTTACATGGAATCGTAGAATATCTTTTCCATTAAGGTCATTTTTTATATTAAAAATTTTTTCGGAAAGTCCAGTTCCAGGCTGCTCTGTAATCGTCAGATTCTTTAAATCCTCCTCAGGAAATTGGTCCGAAGTTTGATTAATCGCGATTTCAATATTAGGCAAAATAATTTCTCGGAATTCGTCTTCGATCACAGGTTTAATTTTGCTGCCAAACTTTTGGTATGATTGCATTTCCGCTTGTTTTAACAAACTTTGCATAAATTCTTCTCTATTAAACTCGGAATCTTCTATAAATCTGCTCGGCTGCGCGAAACTGATATCGGTAGCCGGTGCCTCGAATGCATCGCGGTCGTTCATGTTCTCAGCATTGACGGCATTCATCAGCTGTGTTGGCGTAACAAGTCCAAATGTTAAAATAGAAACCGTGACAAATAACGATTTACGGAGCCATTTTTTCATATATGTTCACCTAAATTCTATCAATAATTTATAGTTTAAAATTTCCTATAGAAAATATTATACTTCTTTTATCAGAAAAATGGAAAAGAACAGTTTTTGTCCATTGAATAGAAAAAAACTGAAGTCCATCAGTTGAGACCTCAGTTTATTTTTCTATATAACCAAAATGGAATTTAGCATTTGGTCTTTGATGCACTTGAAAGCCGTAACGATCAAAGCGGCTGCTTTTGTAATGGTCTTTTAAGATTATTCGAAATCTTGCCACCCGCAATGCTTCCTCCATCGTGGCTTCTTGTAAATCGTCATAGATAGCAAAATGACCTAAGGGTTGAATCCCAACCGATCCTAAAATACTCTCTTCAAACATCGGATCAAAATAAACACAGTCTACAGAGTTGTCTTCTTGCTCTTTCAAATAACCTAGCGAGGACGAATGAATAACCTTGATTCTTTCCATTGCTTCATTCATTTCCTGAATCCCTGAATCCCAGGTTTGGAGCCCGTCTTGAACGATGTAGGCTAAGAATTTATGCCCCTCTATACCTGTAACGGATCCTTCCTTTCCAACGAGTAAACTAGCCACAATCGAATCGGAGGCAAGTCCAAGCGTGCAATCGATGATGGACATTCCCTTTGATAGCTGCGCTGCCCCGGCAAATGGATCGTGTTCTCCGCGCAAAAGACGCTTAATTCGAAACATGGCTGAGTTAGGATGAAAGAAGAAAGGCTCGGCTTCCCCCTTTTGAAATAATTCCAGCCGCTCTTTCGTGACAACCAGGCAATCACTATCCCATTTTTCTTGTAAAAACTGGACAGACTTCTTTTTTCGCGGAACATAAGCAACATCGAGTAAGGTGGCGATGTTTATTGCTTTTTCATTAAGTTGCTGGGTTGTTCTTCCTGAAGTGGTAACAAACATTTTTTCCCTCGTTTTTTATTTATGATGCTCTGTTAAACGATTTATACACTGTTGATTGGAGTGGAAGGCGCTCGACTCCTGCGGGAGTACGGGGCAGGGGAGACCCCACAGGCGCGTTAGCGCCGAGGAGGCTCCCCAGCACGCCCGCGGAAAGCGAGCGCCTGGAGCGGAAATCAAAATCCAAATTTAACAGAGCCATTTATGAAAAAAAGGACGTCGTATTGACATCCTGATTAGCAGTTGGCTTCAAATGCTGACTTTAGATTCTCCATAATGGCTTCCATTGGCATTCCTTCAATATCATGCCGCGGAATAAAATGAACAACTTTATTGTCTTTTAAAATAGCCATGGATGGTGAAGATGGTTCGATTCCATCGAAATATTCACGCATTTTTGCTGTAGCTTCTTTATCCTGTCCAGCAAATACCGTTACTAAATGGTCAGGTTTTTTATCACTAGTTAAAACGGCTTGAGTTGCCGCCGGGCGCGCTAGGCCAGCTGCACATCCGCAAACAGAGTTCACAACTACTAGTGAAGTACCCCTTACATTTTCCATAAAGTTTTCTACTTCCTCAGCTGTTGGGAGCTCTTCAAAGCCCGCTCTTGTTAGCTCTTGACGCATCGGTAAAACCATTTGTCTCATATATTCTTCATATGCCATCGACATAAATAATCCCTCCATTTAAAAGCTTTGCAGTGTTAGAATACTATATTTTATCAGCCTATTGCAATTTTAATTAACTATCTGATTTTCTTGCTTCCGTCATTTGCTTCCAAACGGACCCCTTTGCTTCCTCGCCGCCTTCAATTCTTTCAATGGCCATTTTTATTTGCATGCTGACTTCAAATTCCTGGTCGTCTTCAGCGGCCTTTAATGCTGGGAGTGCCTTTTCGTCCCCAACCTCGTATAAGAACATCGCAGCCCGCCAGCGCACTAATTTGCTTTGGTCTTTTAGCGCTTTGACCATTTCATTTGCTGCTTCCGGGAATCCTAAGTCTGACAAACAATCTCCAGCTGTTCTCCTAACCGTTACCGTCTTATCTTTTAGGGCTTTATATAAAAGCGGCAGGACGGCAGGGTCTTTGATCATGCCGAGGTATACGGTGGCCAGCCGGCGAATGGATGGTTTCTCATCGGTTAATGCCTTTTCTAATACCGGCAGGTCCTCAAGCTCGGGATCATCCATTTGTTCCAGTAACTGATAGCGGACTTGCCAATCAGGATTTGCGAGCGCTTCTAGTGTTACTTTTTTTCGGCTGAGGATTGGTTTTGCTTTCGATTGAGAATCTTTTTGCTGAGCTCTTTCTACCAGTGCTTCCAGACGTTCGCTTGGGTAAGCGGCAATCAATTCTTCTACAACTTCCTGACCTATTTGGTCGAAATCGCCGTACCGGACTCCTTGGTCAGCCCATTTTCGTAGTAAAATGTAATTTTCGTCCGGGAGCTGTGCTCTTTCTCTTGCTTTTAAAAAGTAGTCGGGCATTCCGAATCTTTTCTCCGTTGTACCATCTGTCAACTTTACTTGGAGTGGAATATCTTTAAACATTTGGACTTCTACTTTTATTTCACCGAAATGCTCATTAATCTGGTTTTCGGTCTGGGCTGATTCAGCAGCCGATTCACCAAAGGCCTGGCGGACCTGCGGCAATAATACCTTCCAATCAAATTTGGAATTTCTTTCAACAGCTAAGAAATCAGCGACATGATAAACACCTTTGATTCCGTTAATTAGCAGGATTGCCTGGATGACAGCAGGTGCATCGGCAGACGTTTCTTTTTTATAATTATGGCTTTTCCCCATTGGTAGTTCTTGATCTAAAATGATTTTCATTGTATTCGGGCTTGGTGTTGGTTCAATTGCCTTAATTTTCAATACTATCACCTAATTCTTTATTGTTTCTTTAACAAGTTTAACACATTGATCTTAGTTCATTCATGGGAGATGCTTTCAAGAAATATGGTTTCGCAGATAAATGATCATCTTTCGCAGATAAACTGTAACTTTCCGCAGATAAATCATCGATTTTCGCAGATAAACTATAAATTTTCGCAGATAAAAATCAATTCAATTAAAAAAAGCACGCCAGAGGCGCACTAATTTATTCATTTTCCGCAACTTCAGATAAATATGACCATCTTTCAATCAAGTATTCGAGCTTTTCGTTCAATTCTGCTTCTTGTTTCATCAAATCTTGTGCTTTTGAAAAATCACTGCCTGTTTTGCCTAATTCTTCAGCTATTTCCTCCAACCTTGCCTCAGTGTTGGAAATAACCTCGTCAATTTCTTCCCACTCTTTTTTCTCCTTAAAGGTCATTCTTTTCCTTTTTTCCTTTTCTGGAGCTTTTGCAGGTTGTTTTGCAACAGGTGCCGTCTTTTGCGCCTCAATCGCCATTTCTTTTTCCAGATATTCCGTGTAATTTCCATAGAAAGGATCGATGACCCCTTCACCGCGCAATACGAGCAGCTGCTCCGCCACTTTATCGAGAAAATATCGGTCATGGGAAACGGTAATTACGACTCCAGGGAATTCCTCCAGATAATCTTCAAGCACGGTTAACGTTTGTGTATCCAAATCATTGGTCGGCTCGTCCAGTAAGAGAACGTTCGGGGCAGTCATCAAAAGTTTCAACAGGTAAAGCCGGCGCTTTTCTCCTCCGGACAGCTTTCGAATCGGCGTTCCATGCGTAAACGGCGGAAACAAGAACCGTTCAAGCATTTGCGCAGCTGAGATCGTCTTTCCGTCTGATGTTTCCACAATCTCGGCGGTTTCCTTAATGTACTCAATCATCCGCTTATTCTCATCCATATCTTCGCTTTCTTGTGTATAATAAGCGATTTTAACTGTCTGACCCATGATGAATTCACCTTCATCAAGCGGGATCCGCTGGGCGAGAATATTTAAAAGTGTTGATTTTCCTGCCCCATTCCTGCCGATAATCCCAATTCGGTCTCCAGGCTTCACTAATAAATCAAAATGATTCAAGATTGTTTTTTCCGCATACCTCTTCGATGCATCCTTAAGCTCAAATACCTGCTTCCCAAGCCTGCTGCCATTTAACGAGATATCCAGCTTCTCACCTGAAGGCTTCCCAGAAGCAACCTTTTCATCAAGTTCCTCAAAACGTTGAATCCGGGCCTTTTGCTTGGTAGTTCGAGCCTTCGCGCCTCGTCTAATCCATTCCAGCTCTCTTCTGAACAGATTTTTCCTTTTTTCAAAGGTCGCGGCTTCATTTTCTTCACGTATCGCTTTGGCCTCTAAAAAGGCAGCATAATTTCCTTTGTAACTGTATAGATTTCCGCCATCAAGCTCAAACATTCGATTCGCAACACGATCTAAAAAGTAACGATCATGCGTGACTAACAAAATAGAACCACTATATCTGCTTAAGTAATCTTCCAGCCATTTAACAGAATCAAAATCGAGATGGTTAGTCGGCTCATCAAGGATTAGTAAATCAGGTTCAGCAATCAATACCTGCGCTAATGCGACCCGTTTTTTCTGACCGCCGGAAAGCTCTCCGATTTTTTTCGTAAAATCCTCAATTCCTAATTTCATTAAAATGGATTTAGCATTTGTACTGGCATCCCAGGCATTTAACGCATCCATTTGCTTTTGTAATTGAAAAAGCTCTTCTTGGGCTTTGGTATCGTTTGGAAATTGAGTGAGTTTCAAAAGCATTTTTTCGTATTCTCGCATCAACTTTAAGATAGGTGCATCTCCGTGAAAGACCTGTTCAAGCACGGTCTTATCCGCATCCAACTCGGGCTGCTGGTCTAAATACGCAATAGAATAATCCTTTGCGGAAATGATTTTTCCTTCATCAGCAACGTCCACGCCTGCAATGATTTTTAATAAAGACGATTTGCCTGTCCCATTTATCCCGATTAAGCCTACTCGTTCCTTTTCACTAATCGTGAAGGAGATATTGTTAAAGAGCTGTTTCTCCCCATATGTCTTTGACACATTTTCTACCGTTAGCATTTTCATGATTCTTGCCCATCCCATTCTTGGTAAAATTGATCTAAAAATAAGACCATCGTTTTATGACGGCTCTCTGCCATTTTTTTAGCAGTTTCTGTATTTAATAAATCCTTTAATTTTAATAGTTTTTCATAGAAATGATGAATGCTGGTTGACTTACCTTTACGATATTCTTCCAAACCCATTTCTTCTCTTACATTAATATTTGGATTGTAAATAGGTTGTCCCTTTTTTCCCCCGTATGCAAACGCCCTTGCAATGCCAATGGCCCCAATGGCATCTAACCGATCAGCATCTTGGACAATTTTGGCTTCGACCGTTTCTAGAATTGTGTTTCTGCCGCCTTTATAAGAAATCGATTCGATTATTTGCATGATATGAATTTTGTCCGCATCCGTTAATGAGACAGATTGTAAAAAGGATTCAAGTTTTTGCTTACCCTTTTCCGCACTTTCATTTAATTTTTCATCTGGAATGTCATGGAGAAGCGCCGCCATTTCAATAATAAACGGATCACCGGTTTTTTCTTCCTTGCATATATGTAAAGCATTACGGCGGACGCGGTCGACATGGAACCAGTCATGGCCCGTTGCATCCTCACCTAATTCATTTCGAACAAATTCTTCTGTTTGTATTATCATAAAAAGCACCTGCCTTCACCCTAGCTATTTTATCATGAAAAACAAACAAAAAATAACCCCGAATGCTCGAGGTTATTTTTTGTTTGCTTGGCGTCCGCTTTTTTTCTGGCTTTGTGAACTTGTGTTTCCAATGTTAAATTCACTGCCTAATTCTATATCATTCCGGTTATCCTGCTTTTCAATCTGTGCTCTTGTTTGATTGGCATTTTGCCTTCCTTGCTTACTAATGACAAATCCCCCCTTAACTTTGACTTGCTAGCAATTTTAGTATGCTCTATAGGGGGAAAATTATTTCATGGCATTATGCCAGCTGATTCCAAGGGTATTCTCACCCGCGTGGACGCCGATAACGGCACCCAATGGACAGCAAATGACACTTAGTTGTGGAAATTGTGCTTGTAACTCTGCCTTCCAATCTTCCGCATGCTCTTCGTGCAGGCCATACAGAATATATACTTCTTTAACTTGGTTCTTTTCGCAGGCAAGCTTAAAATAATCAAGGATTTTTTCTTTTGCTTTTTTCTCGCTTCTTACCTTTTCTTTTACATTTAGGGCACCGTCTTCAATCGCAATGATCGGCTTAACGTTTAACAAACTTCCCAGGAAAAATTGGACACCCGTCATCCTGCCGCCGCGATGCAGCTGTTCTAGGCTGCCAACCAACACATAGGTCTCATTCGTATCCCTAATCTGTCCCAATTCCTCTATGACGTCTTCAAGACTGCTTCCCGCTTCAAGCAGTTCCATCCCTTTTTTAAGTAAAGCTGTCATGGGGTAGGTGAGAATCTTCGAATCAAAGGTTGTTACTGGTATATTTACCAGTTTCGCTGCTTGCTCACTAGAGGAAACCGTGCCACTTAGTTTACCAGAGAGCAACACACTTATGATTTGGTCATAATCCTTCTCAAGCCGTTCATACAAAGCTTGGAAAGCCCCTACTGAAGGTTGTGAAGTGGTGGGAGGATTTTTTATCTGCTTTAATCTCTCAAATAATTGTGTCGGTGATAGGTCAATCCCATCCGCAAATTCCTCCCCATCTAGAACAATTGATAAAGGAATGGTATACACATCTGGATGATTTTTTAATTCTTCATCTAAATAAGCTGTACTATCCGTTACCCATGCTGTTCTGACCAAATCGATCTCCCCCTTATTTAGTATCAGGTCATAATATCTAGTTGAAAATATCGTACCTTGAAAATTGAATATTGTAAATAATTTACCTCAAAAAATAAAACCGGCTGATTAAACCGGTTTTACAGAAAGCAATGTTTCAATATCCTTAACGATATCACTTGGTTTCGTCGTTGGAGCAAATCGCTTAATGACATTTCCCTTTGAATCCACTAAAAATTTAGTAAAGTTCCACTTAACTGTATTAATGCCCAATAACCCAGGAGTTTGCTCTCTAATGTATCTAAACAAAGGATGTGTATAAACTCCATTAACATCTACTTTGGCAAACATCGGAAAAGTAACACCATAATTTAATTCACAGAAGGATTTTATCTCCTCTTCACTGCCAGGATCCTGGTTCATAAATTGATTGCATGGAAATCCTAGGATTTCAAACCCTTTATCCTTAAAGCTTTCATAAAGCTCTTGCAGCTCTTTAAATTGAGGTGTAAAACCACATTTGCTTGCGGTGTTGACGATGAGCAGTACCTTTCCCTCATATTGTTTGAGTGAAATTTCTTGTCCATTGATTGATTTTGCATTAAATTGATAAATTGTCATTCCTTAACCCCCTTTTTCCTATCATCCACAAAAGCTTGTAAGTGTTCTAATGTGGTAACCATAAATTCTGTCATCTCCATTAAATCATCCATTTGCTCTTCGTTTATAATTCTTTCAAAATCAATGGTGATGACATTTTTGATTTTTCTAGGTTTGTTTAAAGGATTATATTCTACAGATTGAATGATTTTCCTCTTTTCACCCCAAATGGTGAAAAAAATCGATTCAATCGTTTGGAATTCTGATAGAATTTCGGCATGTTCAAGAAAGAATTGCAATCTAACATAGCTACCGGCAAACTGTTCTGGCAGGGAGTTCGGGAGGAGCTCCGCTGCCAAATTAACTAGTTTTGATTTCAATTCAAGCTTGGTTGAAACAGAGCCGTCAGCCAATCGAAACGATATTTCAAACGAACGCGACATTTTTGCCAAGTTGACGATATCATTTCGATCCGTGATGACAATATCTCCGCTTAAGTCTAAGTCATAAAGGGCACCTTCAATAATCACTTTCATATTATCAAAGGCAGTTGGATCAAACATTTCTATTCTCTCCTTTAGAAAAGGCCAACCGCATTGCCGTTTTCATCTACATCCATATTTAAGGCAGCTGGTTTTTTTGGCAGGCCAGGCATGGTCATTACTTCTCCGGTTAAGGCGACGATAAATCCAGCACCGATTGAAGGTTTAAACTCGCGGACTGTTACAACGAAATCCATTGGTCTACCTAGCTTAGACGGATCATCAGACAAGGAATATTGAGATTTTGCCATGCAAACTGCCAAATTGGACCAGCCGAATCTTTCAAAATCAATTAATTGTTTTTTCGCTTTGGGAGAAAACTCTACATCCTTTCCGCCGTAAACCTGTTGAACAATTGCTCTTACCTTTTTTTCGATGGAGTCAGAGAGGTCATATAAGGAATGGAACTTATTTTCCTCCTTATCAATAACGGCTAAAACCTTTTCAGCAAGCTCAATACCGCCTTCTCCACCTTTTTCCCAAACCTCGGTCAATGCAACCGTGACGTTTTCTCGTTTACACCACTCTAATAAGGTTTCAACTTCTTGGTTGGTATCTGTGATAAATTTGTTGATAGCCACTACAGTTGGCAGCCCAAAACTTTTAATCGTCTCAATATGTTTTTGCAGGTTTGCAAAGCCAAGTGTTAACGCAGGTATGTTTTCTTTTGATAATTCCGTTTTCGCTATTCCCCCATGCATTTTAAGGGCTCGTATAGTCGCTACAATAACAACAGCTTCCGGCTTAATTCCGGCGCTTCTTGCTTTGATATGTAAAAATTTCTCTGCTCCTAAATCAGCTCCAAACCCAGCTTCAGTAATCACATAATCAGCTAATTTAGTAGCTGCCGTTGTGGCAATCACACTGTTGCAGCCGTGGGCAATATTGGCGAATGGACCGCCATGTATCAGGGCAGGAGTGTGCTCAATCGTTTGGACAAGATTTGGTTTTACCGCTTCCTTTAACAACAAGGTTAAGGCTCCTTCAACGCCTAAATCCCCAACTGTTACAGGTTCCTTGTTGAAATTATAGGCTACAACCATTCGAGATAATCGTAATTTTAAATCTTTTAAGTCAGCCGCTAAACAAAGAACTGCCATTATTTCTGATGCAACAGTAATATCAAAGCCCTCTTCCCTTGGAACGCCCTGTAATGGACCACCCAGGCCAATAATCACTTTTCTTAGTGCACGATCATTTAAATCAACAGCCCGCTTCCAAACAATTCTTCGCTGATCAATGTTTAGTTCATTTCCTTGCTGGAGATGGTTATCTATAAGAGCAGCAAGGGCATTGTTTGCCGTTGTAATGGCATGCAGGTCCCCAGTGAAATGTAGATTTATGTCTTCCATCGGCAGTACCTGTGAATAACCGCCACCAGTTGCTCCGCCTTTTATTCCCATCGTTGGTCCTAATGAGGGTTCACGCATCGCAATCATTGCTTTCTTTCCGAGGCGATTAAAAGCATCTCCTAAACCAACGGTTACGGTCGATTTTCCTTCCCCTGCTGGAGTAGGATTAATCGACGTAACAAGAATGATTTTTCCACTTTCATTTGTCTTGAGTTTAGCTAAAGCTTCATTCGAAAGTTTCGCCTTATATTTACCAAAAAGCTCAAGATCATCCTCTTCTAGACCAATTTTTTTGGCGATTTCGATAATCGGGTCCATCTTTGATTCTTGGGCAATCTCAATGTCAGACTTTACTGTTGTTTTCATTACCACTATAATCCCCCACATTTCAGCATTTAGAATAATACTACCATACTACCACTTTATTGTATCAAAAAAGCGCTTTCATTCCGAAATCTAATTTTGAACAAATTATTATCTTTTCTGAATTTACATTAATGTTTATAATAAAAATAATGAATTTTTCAAATATTCATTGACTAACAACGGTGTACCGTTGTATTAATAAATGTATCATTTTATTAAAAAGGGGTTGGTCACTTGCCTATAAACATTCCAAAACTGCTGCCCGCACGGGAAATTTTGGAGCAGGAAAACATTTTTATCATGGACAATGAACGCGCAACTAGTCAGGACATCAGGCCATTAAATATTCTTATCTTGAATTTAATGCCAGAAAAGGAAAAAGCGGAAACACAGCTTCTAAGATTACTGAGTAATTCGCCCTTGCAGGTTAATGTCAAGCTTTTAAAAACAAATTCCTATGAATCTACTAATACTAGTAAGCAGCATCTTGAACAGTTTTACACTACCTTCTCGCAAATTCAAAATCAGAAATTTGACGGGATGATCATTACCGGTGCCCCTGTTGAATTATTAGAGTTTGAGCAGGTAAAGTATTGGTCTGAGCTTAAGGAGATCATGGAATGGACCAATAACAATGTTACTTCGACATTACATATTTGCTGGGGAGCACAGGCTGCACTTTTCTATCATTACGACATTGGTAAATTTGAATTGTCACGAAAATGTTCAGGAATTTATGCTCATCAGATTTTTGAACAAAATGATATTTTGCTGCGAGGATTCGATGATCAGTTTTATGCTCCGGTTTCACGCTATACCGATGTATCTATTGAAGCAATCAAAAAGAACCCGAAATTGAAATTGCTTGCTGCTTCTGAGCAGGCAGGAGCTTTGTTGATTGCATCAAGAGATCGGAAGCATGTCATGATTACTGGACATTTAGAATATGAATCTGATTCACTTGCACAAGAGTACGATCGTGACCTAAGCAAAGGATTAGAAATTCATATGCCTGAAAACTACTTTCCAAACAATGATCCAACCCAGCCGCCAATCAACCGCTGGCGGTCGCATGGCCATCTATTCTTCTCAAACTGGCTCAATTATTATGTTTATCAAGAAACTCCATTTAACTGGAATTAGGAAGCGTCGGCTATTGCCGGTGCTTTTTTGTTTATTTTGCGTATGATATAGAAAGAATATATGGCAAAAGGAGGATTATCGTGGAGACAATTGTAGCACTGCATCGTAATCATTTTGGTGAAATTATCAGCTTTGTCACTTCCGAGGGACGGATTATATCCTATCGAAAGGCATTAATGGAGGCAGAAACGGGCCTCATTGAAGGAATACAAACCGTTAATGGTGCAGATGGAACTGTATCCTTATCACCTGAGCCCAACCAGTCATTCGACGATTATCCGAATTTATTTTAAAAAGAGGATGTCCATTGGACACCCTCTTTTCTTAATTTTGTTCGTTCTGTTTTTGTATCTCTTTTAATGCTTCAATCCTGTTCATGTCCTCTTCAAAAAACTGAACGAGATCACCTATACGATCGATGGAATCCCAGCTTAAGTGATGCTCGATTCCTTCGACATCGGCGTAAATATTTTCATCTTTAACCCCAATTATTTTTAGAAACTGTTCAAGAAGCTCGTGCCTAAATACAAGACGCTTGCCAATTTTATTCCCCTTCGGAGTTAAACTGAGTCCTCTATATTTTTCATAAACTAAATATTCATCTTTATCCAGCTTTTGAACCATTTTTGTTACTGAGGAGGGATGTACAGATAACGCTTCGGCTATATCAGAGACCCTGGCGTATCCTTTTTCTTCAATTAAATTATAAATTTGTTCGATATAATCTTCCATACTAGGTGTTGGCATCCCGTACCCTCCAAAATCATAATCAACTAAAAGTTTACTATAAGAAAAAACAGGTGACAAGGTTCTTTGTCACTGAAATCCTTATTTTGGTACAGATTCTTCGAATGAAAATTTAACTTTTTTATCCTTTTCATCTAGAAAAAGGCAGGCATTAAAGGATTTGTCTTTATTTGTAAACCCTTCAATAAGCTCTGTTTTACCATCTTTAAGAAGCAGTTTAATATTTTTTTGCGTAATGCTTTTTCCAAGAATTTTTTTGGAAATAGTAAAATCGCATTGATTATTTTTATAATTGGAACAGCCATAAAAGCTGCCTTTATCGACAATGGATCCATCGCATTTTTTACAGGGTCCAAGTTTCATATAGCTTTTTGACCTCGTCGTTTTCTTTCCTGGTGTAAAGTTTTGCCGGACTTCTTCGGAAAAAGACCAATTATTTGCTTGACCAGTACTAGATGAAATGAGATGCATGACCATCTTTTTCGTTTGCTCCATGAACTGCTTTGGGGAAGCAGATCCATCAGATATCTCTTTCAACTTCTGTTCCCACTTTGCCGTCATCTCTGGCGAAGCAAGAATTTCTTGGCCGATCGCCCCAATTAATATTTTTGCCTTAGAAGTTGCATATACTAAATTCTTGGAAACTTCAATATAATGACGATCCTTTAGCATCGTGATAATTCCTGCTCTTGTTGCCTCGGTTCCCAGTCCTTCCGTTTTCGCCAAAATTTTCTCAAGTTCTTTATCCTCAATATGCTTTCCAGCTGTTTTCATTAACGTAATCAATTGCCCTTCTGTATAGCGCTTTGGCGGTTGCGTTGAACTTTCTTTCACTTCTACCTTTTCGGTAATCCCTTGCTCTCCTTTAGTTAAAAGCGGCAGTGCAGGGTCGTCATCATGATCCTTCGGCTTTAAAACCTTCCTCCAGCCTTCTTCTATTTGTACTTTCCCCTTAGAGACAAACTCAGCTCGTCCATCCACTAAGGTGGTTACGGTAGTATATTCAAAAATGGCTTTATGGTAATGGATTGCTAGTAAACTTTTAACCACCAAATCATAAATTTTCCGCTCATCTTGGTCTAACTTTCCAATATTCGGAATTTGTTCAGTCGGAATGATGGCATAGTGATCGGTCACTTTTTTTTCATTTACATACCGCTTGTTATCCGCAATAGAAGAAATGGGCAATGGGAAAAAGCCTTCATAGTCTTTCAAATGACTCAATTTATTGAGAATATCCGGGAACGTGCCCGCTTCTTCTTTTGTCACATAGCGTGAATCTGAACGTGGGTAAGAAACATTTCCTTTTTGGTAGAGTTTTTGAAGGACATCTAACGTTTTTTTCGGCGGGAACTTAAATAATTTATTGGCTTCTGCTTGGAGGGCAGAAAGATTATATAATAATGGTGGAAAAAATTCTTTTCGCTCAGAAATCACTTCCGCTACTTCTGCCGGTTTTCCTTGACAAAATGCCGCAACCTTTTCGGCTAACTCTTTTTTATTGACCCGTGTCTCTCCATCATTCTGCCATTTCCCAACATATTTTTTCTCATTAATGAGGAAATGGGCTATTACCTCCCAAAATGGTTCAGACTTGAAATTTTCTATTTCTAATTCTCTCTTTACGATTAGGGCTAATGTCGGTGTCTGTACTCTTCCAACGGAAAAGACATCGGAAAAGCCTTGTTTTTGAAGAAGTAAGCTATAAAGCCTTGATGCATTCATCCCAACCACCCAGTCCGCACATGCCCGGGTATAGGCTTCAAAAAATAAACTACGAGTGTCATTTTCATCTAACAGTTTTTTAAATCCTTCACGAATGGCATTAGCTGTTAAGGATGAAATCCAAAGCCTTTTCATTGGCTTTTGACATTTGGTTAACCTTAAAATATTGCGAATAATTAACTCGCCTTCACGCCCGGCATCTCCTGCATGAATAATCTCTGTCACTGCTGGATTTGAAACAAGCTTTTTAATTACCGCAAATTGCTTGGCCTTATCTTTCGTGACTTCATACTCAAATTGTTCCGGAATAATTGGCAAATTATCCAGGGACCATTTTTTCCAGCTTGGCTGATACGTTTCCGGAGGGACTAATTGACAAATGTGGCCAATCGCCCACGTAATATAGGCCCCATTCTGAAAAAATTCATTAGGAAAGATTTCGATAAATCCATTTTGTTTTTTATGCTTAAAGATGGACGCCAGCGTTGAACCTTGATCTGGTTTTTCAGCAATAATTAGCTTCATACTAATTGCCCCTTTTTTAAAACATCTCCGCATTCATTTTACCCATTTCAATCGATTCTCGTAAAGTTTTAATAATATCCACAAAAAAACCCTTTCACCAATTAGTAGAGTGACCTAATTAAATGA